>JABLXV010000013.1 GCA_013177895.1 Brevinematales bacterium
TAACCATGTTCGACGTATCCGGTAAGGGTGTTCCCGCCGCGCTCATCATGGTTATGATACGGAGTATCTTACGCACTATCGCGTCGCTCGAAGAGGACACCAAGGATGTGCTGACTAAGCTGAATAATACCATATCCGAGGAAATAGTCGAAGATCGTTACGCAACCGGATTTTATTTGCTTTTTGATGCGGAACGGGGTATAATGAGTTACACCAATGCGGGGCATGGGCCTCTCTGCCTGTACCGCAAGAGTAAGGATATATTCGAGTTCCTCGATACGGACGGTATGCCGGTGGGTATTATGGCGGGAATAGAGTTCGGCCAGAACTATACTACCCTTGAGAAGGGCGATATCGCGATCTTATACACGGACGGTATCACTGAGGCGTTTAATCTGGAGCACGAAGAGTATGGTATGGATCGGATGCAGGCTATGGTTCGCGCATGCAAGAATATGCCCGCGCAGGAAATAGCAAACCGGATACTGGATGAGGTCAACCACTTTATGGGCACCGCTCCCCAGCACGATGACGAGACATTATTAGTATTGAAGATGAAGTAACTCTAAAAAGGATAATTTTTCAGGAGGACCCTATGGAAATAAACAGAAGAGAGTCGGGCGACGTTGTCATTTTTGACATCAATGGGGAAATCGACCTCTATAACGCCCCCGAAATTAAAGAGAAGATTAAAGAGGAAATGAATAACGGTAAAGTTAATATTATTATTAACCTTGATAAAGTCAGTTACATCGATAGTTCGGGTATCGGCGTATTGATTTCGAGCCTGTCGAACCTGAAGAAGGTCGGCGGCGCGTTGAAACTTATCAACGTGTACGCGTCGGTACGTAAAGTCTTCGAATTGACTAAGCTTACCAGTTTCTTCGAGATTCATGACAGCGAAGACGATGCGCTAGCTGCATTTAACAACTAGCAGGGTTTTCGTTGAATGGGGATTATAGTATGTCCGCCTCCTTTTGTTTTGCTAATCTCTGATCTTATTTCATAAGTATCATTTCGTTGATTATATAAGAGGCTGTCTTCGACAGTCTCTTTTTTTTTGCCCAAACAAAAAATCCCTTTACTAAAAGTATGTTTCCTGATATAATGTTTCTACATATAGAAACACTTCCCGGAGCGGATATGGATTTAATAGAAGTTTTCGCCGACATTCAGGATCGGACGGAGATGGAAAATTTATTCGACGAGTTATTTACCGCGCCGGAGAAAAAACGGTTGTTTCTCCGATGGAAACTCCTGAAGATGCTGAGGAAGGGGGTGCCCCAGAGAAAAATCGCCTCAGAACTGGGAATAAGCCTCTGCAAGATAACGCGCGGGGCGAGTATACTGAAACGGAAAAATTCTATTCTATATCGAATATTAAATGAAGGAGATAGAGATGGAGATTCAGAAAATTGATTTAGCCCAGAAAGACATGCCCCGGAAATGGTACAATATCCAGGCCGATCTTCCTAAACCCCTCGATCCCCCGTTGACTCCCGATGGAAAACCGGTTACCCCCGATCAGTTGGGCGTGATTTTCCCGATGTCGTTGATCGAGCAGGAAGTATCGCAGGAACGCTGGATAGATATTCCCGAACCTGTTCTCGATGTTTACGCGCGATGGAGACCGGCTCCGTTATTCCGCGCGATCCATCTTGAGAAAGCTCTCGGTACTCCCGCTAAGATTTATTATAAATATGAGGGCGCGTCTCCCGCGGGTTCGCATAAACCCAACACGTCTGTCGCGCAGGCGTACTACAACGCGCAGGCGGGTATCAAGCGTATCACCACCGAAACCGGCGCCGGGCAATGGGGAAGCGCATTGGCGCTTGCGGGCGCGCTGTTCGGGATTGAGGTTCGCGTTTATATGGTTCGCGTCAGCTATGACAGCAAGCCCTACCGCAAGATGCTGATGAACACGTGGGGCGCGGAATGTATCGCATCTCCGAGCAATATGACCGAATACGGCAAGAAGGTGCTGGCGGCTGACCCGAAAAATCCCGGCAGTCTCGGTATGGCGATTTCCGAAGCGGTGGAAGAGGCCGCGACCCGAAAAGATACCAATTATTCTCTGGGAAGCGTGCTCAATCATGTCCTCATGCACCAGACGATTATCGGCCTCGAGTGTAAGGAGCAGCTGAAGTCAATCAATGTGTATCCCGATGTAGTAATCGGGTGCGTCGGCGGCGGAAGTAACTTCGCGGGCATCGCTTTTCCTTATGTACATGACAAAATAACCGAAAATAAAAAGGTGGATATTGTCGCCGTCGAACCGCGCTCCTGCCCCACGATCACGAAGGGCGTATTCGAGTACGATTTCGGCGATACCGCCGGTATGGCACCGATTGTGAAGATGTATACGCTGGGGCATACGTTTATGCCGCCCGCCATTCACGCCGGAGGTCTGCGTTATCACGGTATGGCGCCGCTCGTCAGCGCTCTGGTCGACCAGAAGTTAGCGGAAGCGCGTTCGTACCACCAGACGGAAGTATTTGAAGCGGGCGTCATGTTCGCGAGAACGGAAGGGATTGTCCCCGCTCCCGAGACTTGTCACGCGGTTAGAGCCGCCATCCATGAGGCGCAAAAAGCCAAAGAAGAGGGTAAAGAAAAAACCATCCTCTTCAATTTTAGCGGACACGGATTCTTCGACCTCTCGTCCTACGATAAATATCTGACGGGACAGCTTGAGGATTACGAATACCCGGAGTCGGCAATAAAAGAAGCCCTACAGCATTTACCTTTTAAAAAATAGTAAAAAGGGGCTCCGGCCCCTTTTTTTTATGCCCAATATAGCGGAGGGTATATGAAAGGCCACGATGTGAAAGGAAAAACTCTGATGGTGATCGGCGCGGGGCTATTACAGCTCCCGGTTATCCTGAAAGCCAAAGAATTGGGAATGGAAACGGTCGTTGTCGACGCGAATCCGAACGCGCTCGGGGTGAAAGCCGCGAATCATTTTATCCGTTCCAGTACCCTCGACGCCGAAAGTACGGTCTACGAGGCGGAAAAATTCCACACGACGGTCAGGAAAATCGACGGCGTACTGACGGTGGGTACCGACGCTTCCTATACGGTCGCGATGTGCGCGAAAAAGCTGGGGTTGACCGGTATCGAGCCGGAAGCCGCGATGCGCGCGACCGATAAGTACTTGATGCGTAAAGCGCTCCGGGCTGATAATGTACCGGTGCCCGATTTCGAGATTGTCGACGCGTATAACAAGGCTATCGAAATATTCGAGAAACTCGAGGGCGACTGCGTTATCAAGCCGGTCAGCAGTATGGGCGCGCGCGGGGTACGGCGTATCACCCATCTCGACGACCTGAAAGAGGCTTACGAGCAGGCTAAGACTTTCTCATCGAACGGGAAAGTCGTCATCGAGAAATATATCGAATCACCCGAACTTAGCATTGACGCGCTGATCTATAACGGTAAGGTCACGATCACGGGTGTGGCCGACCGCATCATCGAGTACGATCCGTTCTTCGTGGAGACCGGCCATATTATGCCGTCGGAACTCCCCGAGGAGCAGTTGAGCTATGCGGCGGAAATATTCGAGAAGGGTATCCACGCTATCGGCATCACAGTAGGCGCGGCGAAGGGCGATATCAAGATATCGTCGAGCGGATGCTTTATCGGCGAGATTGCCGCGCGCCTCTCCGGCGGATTTATGTCCACCTATACCTATCCCTATTCGAGCGGCGTCGACCTGATGGAAAACGTCATATATATCGCGCTGGGGCTTCCCCCGGCGGACTTATCCCCCAAAAAGGAATGGGTTTCCATCGAGCGTGCGATCATCGCCCCTCCGGGCGTCATACAAAGTATCAGGGGTATCGAAGAAGCGAAGAAGATTCCGCATGTGAAGGAGGTCTTTTTCGACGCGAAGGTGGGGGATAAGGTGATCTCCCCGCGTAATAATATGGACAAGTCGGGGCACATCATTGTCGCCGCGCCGACCCGTCACGAAGCGATTCTCGCGTCCCATGAGGCGGTACGCGCAATCCAGATAGAGACTATCGAGGACGACGACCAGAAACTCGCCCAACTCGAGATGGACGAATTCGCTAAAACGCAGTTCAACGGGCGGTGCTTCGTCTGCGAGGACTGCAACGGAGTGCGCTGTAAGGGGATGCTTCCCGGAATGGGGGGCATCGGCACCGGGCTTGGGTTTATCCGGTCGGTGGAACGCCTTCGCCGTATCAACCTTGTCCCTAATTATATCAGCCCTACGAAGGAGATCGATACGTCGATCGACCTGTTCGGGATGCATCTCGATATTCCGGTGATGCCCGCGCCGATAACCGGGGCGATCACGAACCTCGGCGGAGCGATCACCGAGCTCAATCTCGCGCGGTCGATCGTGAAGGGCGCGAACCATGCGGGTACGGTGGGTTTTGTCGGAGACGGCGCCACCCCGACCAAGTACCGTATCGGGGTGCGGGTGATCCTCGAGAACTTCGGGATGGCGATCCCGGTATTCAAGCCCCGTTTCGATCAGGAACTGATTACCCAGCGTATCGACGCGGCGCGCGAGGCCGGGGCGCTTGCGGTGGGGATGGATATAGACGCGGCGTCGTTCAAGACGATGGAGATGAAGAAACAGAACACCAGCACGAAAACGTTCGACGAACTGAAGGAGTTGGTCGATTACGCCGCGGAGATGCCGTTTATGCTGAAGGGCGTATTATCAGTCGGGGACGCTAAAATGGCGCTCAAGGCGGGATGCAAGGCGCTTATCATATCGAATCACGGCGGCCGGGTCAGCGATAATCTGCTCGCGCCGATAGATGCGCTTATGCGTATCCGGGGGGCGATCGGCGACGATGCGTTCCTGATCCTCGACGGCGGTGTGCGCAGCGGCAGCGATGTCGCGGCGGCGATCGCGTGCGGCGCGGATGCTGTGATGATCGGGCGGCCTGTCACTATCGCTGCGGTCGGAGGTCGTACTCAGGGCGTCCGTCAGTACTTCCAACGGATTGCGATGGAATTGAAGAGGATGATGACATTGCTGGGGATCAGCGATATAAAATCGTTGAAGAATAATAAAGACGTGCTGTATTATGAAGACCATGTTATGTAACGAATGCGTGTAAATATAAAAAGGGTTCGCTGAGGGGCGTGTTGACGAAGACGGAAATTCAACTAATTTCCGTCACTGCGATGAGCAAAGCGAAGAAGCAGTCAATCTAACAATATACACTATAAACAGATAGATTGCTTCTACCGCGCTTCAATAAGTTTTGTAGCGCGGCATCGCAATGACAAAAAATAGTTCGTCATCAAGCCCTGAGCGAACCCTTTTTGTTTTATTCTTCGTGCTTGACCGGCGTATCCGCGTAAACTTCGGTACTCCCGAAAATCGTATCCATTTTTATCAGCAGGCTGTTAGCGCCTTCTTTATAGGAAGCCGTAGTGTAAATCTGATCCCCGAATACCGCCTGAGTCCCGTTAGGGAACTTCACTGATCCGAAAACGGCGGTAGCGATAATTTTTACCGGCATATTCGGGTCGATTTTCAGTTTCGATTCGCCGAATACGGTATCTATTTTAATATTCATCCCGCCCTGAGCCAGATTGATATTTGTCGAGAGGTCGATGTTTTTCTGTCCGAACACGATGTCGTACTTTTCATGCAGAGCGGACGTCCATTCGTTACCACCCGCGAATACCTCGACATTTTCCTTCTTTTTTCCGCCGCCGAAAAGGATATGCAGGCCGATATAAACAAATAAAAGGCCGAAAATAATCCTTCCGACAGGGATTTCAATTTTGAAAACGACGTTTATAACTACAATAAGTCCGATCAGGATGAGTAAAAGCCCCCAGAATAAACCGCTAAAGAGGAATTCCATTTTCACAATTACCTCCCGTGATATTTACTTCAAGTTAATACCTTTTATAATATCTTTCAAAGTAGCGTGAAAAGCCTCGTCGTCCCGGTTCTGGGAAACTCCCTGCAGGTAGGGGATAGACGATTTATCGCAGATTTCCACCAACGCCCATGCGGTAATCCCGCGTTCGACCTCGTTCTCCGCCGAGATACGGTTGAGGAGAATATCGGTCAGATTGATCTCCTTTACCTCCATCCTGTGAAGCGCGAGGGCTGCGGAAACCACTATCCAGTTCTCTTTTTCTTTCAGTAATTTTTTCAGTACGTCGGTCGAGCGCTGATCCTTAATCCGGCCGATAGCTTCTACCGCGCTGTTTTTTACCCACACGCTCTCGTCTTTCTCGATCAGTTCGATCAGATCCTCGAGCGCTTCGGCGGCTTGGAGTTCACCGAGTATTTCAGCGCAATACCCGCGTATCTGTTCCTCCTGGGACTTGAGACCCTCCCGTAGTTCGGGGATGGAGTCCTTACCGATACCCACCAACGCAAGCGTCGCGAATATCGCCACATCCTCGTGGTCGGATAAGGCTTTTACTAACGGCTTTACCGCGCGGATATCCTTTTCCCGTCCCAGTTCGGTAGCAGCCAGCCTTCTTTCGGATACTTCGGGGTGATTGAGCAACCTCTCAATCATTTTGTCCAATGGTTCGGATTGATTTTTATCCATTCAGGAAACACTCCTATACAAAACCCCCGTACCCCCGTATCTTAAGGATAATATTTTGACCTACTTTTTGAAAAAAATCAAGCTATCGGGTTCTTCTTATTTCAAGCGTTATAAAAATCTCTATTTAAGTAGCCGAATTTCGTAATAATTTCCTGATAATTGTAACTGTCGGAAATTGGGCTGATTGAAATAAACCCTTCCTGTACGCAGTCCAAATCCGAACCCGGCGTACTGATATAGGCGGGATTTTCCCCGTCCAATATGACATATTTCTTTTCGTTCTCGTCCTGATACTGAAGAAAGTCCTTATAAACCCTTCGCCCCGGAAATGTCACCCGAATGCCCTTGGGGAGTTCCGAGGCGGGAAAATTGATATTCAGGAACGCCGATTCCTCGATACTGGATTTTTCCAGTAACGATCCGAGGAAATCCCGGATAAAAAGCGCGCGCGCGGCATAGCCTTTAACCGCATCCCAACTGTCTATGGAAAGGGCGAGCGAGAAAATCCCGTTGAACATCCCCTCACGCGCTCCGGCGACAGTCCCGGAATAATACATGTCGCTCCCGAGATTAGGGCCGTCGTTAATTCCTGAAATCACCATATCGAATTTGGTATCTGAAAAAAGCCCGATGACCGCGGATTTCACGCAGTCCGCGGGCGACCCGTCCAACGCATAACTCCTCGGGCCGGTTTTAATAAGCTCCATCGGCGTCCGCAGATGGAAAGAATGACCCGTCCCGCTCATCTGGCGGAGAGGCGCGACAGAATAGATCGTATATTCCTCCGATAGAATTTCGGAGAGAATATTCAATCCCTCGGCCTGATAACCGTCGTCGTTAGTTAATAGTATTTTCAAACCGAGTTTCCTTTTATTCGCAGGCAGACGTACTCGTCGTTCAGCGGTATCTCGATACGGGCGAATGTTTGCCCGGCGGGGGTATTGCCGATACGGAACAATCCCGGGTCGATCCCCATACCCTTCAGGAGCATCACTATCAGCGCGATACCCATTCCGGCGCCTTCCAGTTCGTCGCCCTGATCGATATAAAACTGCGCGATATCCTCGTACTTCATCGCCTTCTTGAGCTTCTCCCTGAGCCGGCGGTCTTCGATAGTGGTGATGTGCGCGTTATTTACAATATAAATACGGATACCCGTACAGTTATATTCGAACTTGACGTTGATCCATAGGTCCTTTTCTTTCAGTTCGCCCAGATAGTTATGATACGCGTCCTCGTTCAACGCGTTCCTGAAGTCCATCATACCCTGTAAATACTGATTCTCGTTATCGATATTGATCTCGTTCTTCTCGAACAATACCCGTTTGAGATTAGCCTTGGTCCCGTTGATCATGAGCTCCTTCACGCAGGTATAAACGATACCCGGGAGTTCGGGGCGTTCGTAACGTTCGCACAGCATGGAAATCGCGGTCTCGACCTTTTTCTCGATATCGTCGTTAATGATGAAAAATTTAATATTGAAAACCTTCTCATCGGTCAGTATGTGATCCAGCGATGTAACATATTTATCGAAGCTCATAGCATTAAACCCCCTTCTTGAAGGAGCGGATGATATTATAGGACGGTCCCGACGGCGAAAGTTTGCTCTGGAACAAATGAAATCCGTCGGGAATAAAACCCCCGAACGTCTTCCGCGGAAACTCTTTGAAAAAATTT
This sequence comes from Brevinematales bacterium, assembly GCA_013177895.1. Lineage (GTDB taxonomy): Bacteria > Spirochaetota > Brevinematia > Brevinematales > GWF1-51-8 > GWF1-51-8. Next base: position 8,238 of record JABLXV010000013.1, read on the forward strand.
AATAATTTAGAACCGATTTTCCCTTTTATTCGCGCGATTGTCAAATGGGGCTTGAAACTTTTTTCCTCGGGAGGAATACCGAACGAACGGCAAATATCCTCGATCCTGCTTTGAATTTCGACAAGTTCGGGATTAGACTTTAACCCGATCCATAAAATTCTCGCGCCTGGAAGGTCGGGAAAGCCGCCGATACCCTCGGTTTTTATCCGCGTCGGTTTCCATTTCAGTCCGGCAAGTTCCGCCGAGATGGATTCCGCATCGTCTTCCTCGATATCCCCGAGGAATTTCAGGGTAATATGGATATTCGCCGCAGGCACATAATTGATTCCGTCGATTTGATGTTTCCCGCATTCGCCGATATACTGCGCGATATCTTCCATAATTAGCTCCGGAAGATTGATCGCGATAAACGCGCGCATAACCACCCCGAATTTATAGCTTTTTAATCGTGATCTTTTTTATCCTGCTGCCCTCGGCGCTATGGATGTGGAACAGGTAATTCCCGTACTCGAAACTCTCGCCCGCCTTGGGGACATACCCGAACCAGTCGATAACAAATCCGCCTATCGTGTCGTATTCCTCGGAATGGATCCGCGTCTTGAATACCTTGTTGAATTCCTCTATACTCATCCTCGGAATGATCGACGTTTCTTTATCGGATATAACCGTATAAAAACTTGCTTCCTCTTTATCGAATTCGTCGTTTATTTCGCCGACAATCTCTTCGAGGATATCCTCCAATGTGACAATTCCCAGCATCGCGCCGTACTCGTTGACGACGATGGCCATATGGATATGGGTATTTTTAAATTTCGTGAGGAGCTCGCCGGATTTTTTATTCTCCGAGACAAAAAGGGGCTTCTTCAGTATCCTGGATATGTCGAAGTCCTTCTGCGAATCGGAAGTCAGCACATTGAGAAGGCTCTTTGAGTAGAGCACGCCGACAATATTGTCGATCTTCTCGGAATAGACGGGGAAGCGGGAATGGCCGTCCTTGATGATGACATCGAGGATTTCCCTGAACGGCGACGCAATATTAATCAGCGCTACTGAGGATCGGGGTATCATGATCTCCGAGACCTCGATTTTCGATAGCTCGGATATGATAAGCTTACGGCTGATTTTCCCGTTTCGACTGTTTGATTCTTCCATAAATTACGGAATGCCCTCCGTGTACTTTTCTCGTAAAAACATTATAAGTTATCGGGAGACTTTCGTCAAAAGCAGGCGGGTTTTCCGGGTAGTATTTATGGGCACTTCTAATAATCCTCTTTTCACCATTAAGGTAACTCAAAAAAAGAGGACAAGGAAGTGACCATTGGGCGTGTTTTAAAGATACATCATTATTAATGTTAAAAATGTTACTTGTTATTAGAACCGCCCTTATTTAAAATCCGTACCGAATATGAATACCAGCCCGAGACTGCTATGCGGGAAGTCGAAACTCTCATTACCCGATTTCGATGTCCACGAGAAGGAGTAAATCACCCCGATATCGAGGAAAGACATGACATTAAACGTCGCCGTCAGGGTGGGCTCGACGATTACGAATATCCCTGTCGATGCGGTTCTATATACGGTCTCGCTGAAATTCGTGCTTTGGACGATAGTAAAATCGTCGATGCTGTATCCGCCGATTCCGATGAGCGCGGACGCCTGGAGGCGGAGGAAACTGAATAAGCCGAGATTGAATGTCGCGGTGACCCCGCAGTTCCATGCGGTAAAAGCATACTGCTTGCTCGGATTGTTCATAGGAAGCCATGCGCCCGCCCCGAAACCGAACCCGAAGAACGGCGACGGGAGGAATTCTATCCTGAAACCCAGATCGATCATATTCCCTGAAATCCCGTAGGGATCGAGCTTAATCGGGTCGAGTCCGTACCGCGCGAAGATACTCCCGTCGAAACCGAAGAATCCCGGTTTATGGGTATCCGGGTTCTGCGGGGGTTCGGGAGATTTCTGAATGGGAGCGTCGGTATTCTGAGCGCCCTGAAAGCCCTTGACGATATCGCCGCTCATTTTAGTAATGTTTGTTCCGAATGTCTGATCGATGGCGTTTTGGATGAACTGGAACGGGTTTTCCTCGATTTTCGCGGGGGCAGAGTCGCCCGCGGTCAGGGATTTAACCAGACGCTTGACTCCGTCGGAAAGCCCGTCCTCCGACGGCACTTCGATAGAATCCGCTTTCTCTATGAGCCCGGTCTGCGCGTCGACAATCTTCGCGCTGATCGAGAAGGTGTTGCCCATCTTGGAGACCGAGCCGATCATCAGTTTATCGGCGGCGAGGATTTTCCCGAGCTTTTCGGCGAAATCGCCCCCGGTAAGCCCGGCAAGCTGGAGCTTCTGTTCCTCGATAATACTTTTCATCTTCGTGCGCTCGACCACCTGATACTGTCCGCTTTTTACCATCTCGATACTCATCTTCTCGGAGATGATATCCGCGATATCGGCGTCCACTTTCTTAGGCTCGAAGTCCAGCACCGCGATCACGGGCTGCGCGAAGGATAATACGGGAAGCACGAATACAATCAATCCCGCGAATAACCATAATATCTTCATACCCGTACTCCTCGATGTTTGTCGGCAATATTATAGAACGGGTTACATAAATATGCAAAACCCCTCGGGTATGAAACAATCTCCGTCGTTGAAAATGTTACCTATGAAATAAAGGTTTATTTCTCCACAAAGTTCAGGTACTCGAATTTGACCGCGCCGGGGACTTTCAATTGCTTAGTCTTTCCGTTCTTCACATCGTAGATACCGATGCATTCCGGGTCGTTCTCCGAGGGATAGGAGAAATCCGCATCCGGGTCGACTCTCGCGCCGTATAAAAGATACTTCCCGTCAGCGGAAACCGCGTACAGTCCGAGGGTGTTCTCGATCAGGAGCTCCGTTTCCATCGTCTCCATATCGAGGACATAGATATCGGAGAGCTCGTCCGAACCTTTATTCGGCGCGTCGCGGAAATAGACCACATTATTGACTTTGTCATAGAGCATCGGGGGAAGAGGATACGCGCTGTATTTTCCCTCCGACATCGAAAAATCGAAGATATTTTTCGTTTTCTTGGTGTTGATATCCACCGCGCAGAGAGTGAATTTTTTAATAAAGTCCTTCATATCCTGAAACTCATAGTAGAGGACCGTATCTCCGAAGAATGCCAATTCCTTGTCGAGTATCTTCTTGGAGCTGATTATCTTGATCGGGTCTTTTTCCTGGAACGCGACATAAATCGAACCGTTCCCGGAATCGCCGTATATGAATGCCACACGCTTCTCATCGTCGGCCATAGCGGTGCCGATGATCATATCGCTTCCTTTACCCTTGAACATTTTCGGCCAGAAGTTATTGAAGTACTTCGTATACTTCTTCTTCTCGATATCGTAAGTATTAATCGAGGTTACGTACATGAACAGACCGAAACTGTATAATTTTGTACCGTCCTTCGAGAAAAACGGCTTATGCTCGAACTTGCCCCAATCTGATCCCGCGGCGATAAATCCTTCGAGGCCGGTCTTGACGTTGCCGTATGCGCAGAAATGACCCTTCTTCTTGAAGTTCAGTTCGCCGACACCCTCGTAGGAGGTCAGGATCGCGAAATTACCGGTGCCCGCATCGGAAGCTACCTCGATCTCCGATGGGTATTTCGCGTGGAAATCGGTGACCAGTACGGTCGTCTTTTTAATATTCAAATCCTTGATATAACCTATCTCGTCCTTGTTCGCGCCGTAATGCGAGGAACTGACAAAATAAAACACATCGGGCATAGCGCCCCAGCCCGTCTGGCTGATTACCATTCCGATAGTCATTAACAGAATTGCGAATTTCATACGAGCCTCCCTTTCAGTTTGACAAATTATAACACTATTTATCAGGATATTCAAATCGCGGTGAAACCGGATAAACATTTTCTTTTATGCAAATCCGTACTATAATACTGTAAAGGAAAATGTATGTACCTAGAAAAAGAAGCGATCGATTTTTTCCGGCGGTACGATCTGGAACTTCCCGCGACCGCGAACCGTCACGGCGACGATCCGTCGCGTATCCTCGGCCGGAACCTCGAATTCGAGCAGTATAACCTCTATTATCCCGGCGACGATATCCGCGATATCGACTGGAAGGTCTACGGCCGCACCGATAAACTGTTCGTTAAAAAGTACGGCAGCGACATATCCGCCAACGTCCGTATCATTATCGATAACAGCGCGTCGATGGGATACCGCGGCAAGCTCGAGACCGCGAAACGGATTTCGGCGATTCTCGCGTATCTCCTGCAGTCCCGGAAGGCCGGGGTGTGGCTCTCCACCGTGAATAACGCTTACCGCGATTTGGGCAGGCTGACGCTCGGCACGCTTGAGGAGACCCTCGGCCGGATAACACCGTCGGAGAGCACCTCGCTCCGCGACATCCCGCCCGCCGGGAATAAGGCCGTGTTTCTCATCAGCGACCTGTGGGTGACCGGTCTGGAACCGCGCTTCCTCACCGAAAACCGGGTGCATGTCATCCATCTCCTGACCCCCGAAGAACTGGAGCTCCGCCTGCACGGGAACCTCGAGATGATCGATATGGAGACAGATAAACGGCTCCAGATTATCCCTTCGACAATCCGCGAGCTTTACCGCGAGAAGCTCCGGGAACGTACCGACGGATTCCGCGCTGCGCTCTCCGAGGCCTTCCTGCTCTACGATATATTCTCCACCGAAGTGGTCTACTACGCCAGCCTGAAACGTTTCCTCGACAGGCTCGCGGTGATTCTCCGCAGGGGGAAACGATGGCATTCCTGAACACGTTCTTCTTATACTTTATCCCGCTTGCGGCGATCCCGCTGATTATTTCCCTGATATTCAATATGAACCGGAAAAGGGAGCAGTTCCCGTCGCTCGACTTTATCCTGAATATCCTGAAGCGTGAGCTGTCCGATAAACGGATACGAATGCGGATCAGGCAGGTTCTGCGGATGCTCGTGTTCCTCTGCGCGATACTGGCGTTCGCGGCCCCGGTACTTTCGCACGGCGGGGGCGAGGCCGGATGGACGGTGATCGCGGACAACAGCGCGAGCATGTCCCGTTTCGATATAGGCAAGATCATCGCCGGGCTGAAGGGTCAGTACCGGATCGATAAGATATTCTACGGCGGCCAGCCGATGACGCAGGAATCGTTATCCGAGGGCGGGTACTCCTACGGCGCGGAGACCGATTTCGGGGCGGCGGTCGCGGCGGCGCTCGCGGGAAATCCCGCCCGGAACATCATCCTGATTTCCGACGCGCAGAAATCCTCCATCCCGAAGGAATTCCGTCTGCCCGCCGGAGTGGAAAACGTCAAGTTCGTGCTGCCGGGCGACACCAACCGGAATCTTTATATCGCCGAGGCGTCGGTATATCCGATGGTCGGGCTGCCCGGCGTCAAGTCGGTCATCACGGTCAAGATTGGCGGGGAAATCCATCCCGGCGACCGGGTGAAAATTCTCGTCTCCGGCAAGGAGATCGCGTCAGAGGAAGCCAAGCCCGTGATACAGCTCACCCGTTTCATCGAGGGCAACGGCGCGCAGTTCGGCGAGGTGGTGCTCGAGGGCGACGGGTTTACGCCGGACAATCACCATTACTTCCCGCTGATATCGGCGGGAGTCCCGGCGGTTTATACCGACATCAAATCCCCGGCACTCGCGCGCGTGCTGTCGGCGCTATTCCCCAAGTATTATATGACCCAGAGCTTTCAGAACTCCGACGTAATTATCGCGGGGACGCTTCCCAAGCCGGTGACGGACAAGCCCGTCCTGCTGTTCTGCGAAAACTCCGACACGTTCGGGCGGGTGATGGAACGCGATCTCAAGATATTCTGCCAGTTCTCGAAGAAGGATGTGACGGGCGATATCCAGTCCGTGTACGGGGTGCTGAATATGATCAAGGCGTTCCGGGTGGAGACCGCGTTCGAGAATATCGCCGCGCCCGTGATCGCGAAGGCCGGGGATACGCCGTTGGCATACCGGGTGAAAAATTACTACCTGTTTAATTTTTCCATCTCCGCCAACGAGGACAGCCTCTCTTCGTCGGTGTTTCTCCTTCTGCTCTGCAACGAGATATTTATGGAGTATTATTCCGGGCGGTATATCCTCGACACGGAATCCGTCGCGAAGGCGGGGGTGTATTACGATCTGCAGGGGAATATCGTGACGCCGGTAAAGCCGGGGGTTTACCGCGAGAAGGAGACCGGGAAGTTCGCCGTGAAGAATCTGGGATCGGAGTCGCTGTTCGAATTCTATACCCCCGATGAGATCAAGGCGAAAATATCCGTCCCGTCGGAAGTATTGGAGTACGATACCGGTTCGGATGGGCTGAAATCCTTCCGGTGGGAATTTGCCCTGCCGCTGATGGCGCTCGCGCTGTTATTGATACTGGTCGAGACAGTGTGGGTGAAGGGGTAATTCCGGGCTTGATGATGAACAAAGAAATTCAATCATTTTCTGTCACTGCGATACCCCGCGCCGCAATATTTTTTGATACGCGGGGCGAAGCAGTCTATTTTATTCCTTAGATGGTATTAAAATGGATTGCTTCTACCGCGCTTCAATAAGTTTTGTAACGCGGCATCGCAATGACAAAAACTGTTAGTCAACACGCCCTACGGGGAAAATCCGGGAATAATAGAAAGTTTCGATTGACATATCATTTCACTGATATACAATGATGAATGCCGAAAAATAACAAAAAAGTATCCATCCTTCACCTACTCATTGGCCATACGGCGGTCGCGGTATATATCCGTCTCGGCCTGCTCGCGGTGTTTGTCCTTCTATGGTATTTCGGTAACCAGTACCTGAACTCCTTGAAGAAGGAGATGCTCCAACCGCGAACCGTGACATTCGAACTGCCGTTCCCGGACGACATAGAGGGACGACTCGATATCAACACCGCCGGGGACTATGAGGAATACACGATTGAGAGCGTATACCTGTCGGGGTTCTTCTGCGACTGGGACGCGCGAAGCCCTAAATATAAGATGACGCAGGTCTCGTCGAATAAGTGGGAAGCGCAGATACCGGTCGATTATGGGGACAACCAGTATAAATTTGTCGTGTATTTCACGGCCGATTCCCCGCAGTCCCAAATCTGGACATACGATAAGAACGCCCCGCAGAATGTGGACGACCAGTTCGGCGGGATGAATTCCATCATCCATGTTTTTAATGTCGAGGAATTCTCCTTTCTTTTTAATTTTATCGTCATCGGTTTCGTGGTGGTCATCCTTATCTATACCGTACTCCAGCCTCTCCTGATAGTCGTACTCCGGCTGAAACTCTCCTTCGGGCTGAAACTGATCATCATGGTATTCCTCGTGGCGTTATTATCGAATACCGTGCTGATCTATTATAACCTCCGTCAGAAGACCGAGATGTCGAAATACTGGATGCGCGAGAGCGTCAATCTCCTTCATCTCATGCTTCTGGGAAATTGCGTCAACTTCGATCAACTGGATGCTCCCGGAACTATCGAAAGAATACATGTAGAGATACAGAAAACATTTTGGCTTGCCAGAGCCAGGATTGAAAAAGACAAGGTCTCCAGTACTCAGCTGATGTTCCAGAATTTTATGATCGTGGATACTAATTTTAACTATATTTACGGATCGTCGCGTTTTGAAAACGAAGCGATAATAAAAGCTCAGATAGAACAAGGACTTGCCACCAGTTTCCAGGACTGGCTATACCGGTTTAATTTCCAGGGAATAATCGATTATGCGAGGGAGAATCCCGACGAGGCGAAAAAAGGGATTTTTATGGCGCTCCCGATAGCCGGGGACGAATATTTCCGGCCCCTGCTCAATCTGGGCTTATTCAGTTATGACTTCTTACTTTATCCGATTATGGTCGATAACGATATAAAAGGATATTACGCGGCCGGTTTCTATCCGGTCATTATCAACGACGAGATGCAGAAGAATCTTTTCTCCAACCTGATCCTTCTTGCGATATCCATGCTCTTCTTTCTGATTCTTTCCCTTAATATCGGCGGATTTATCAGTAAGTACCTGAACCAGTTGATCGAATGGACGAAACACATCATCCACGGTAACTTCGACGTCGAGAAGAAAATCGAGACGCACGACGAGATCGAGGTGCTCGCGAAGAATTTCGACGTGCTACGGCTGACGGTGGGGAGCAACCTCCGCGACCTCAAGCTGATTAACGAGGTGACCGCAGTTCTGAATACGATCAACCAGATCGACGATCTTTACGCCGTATTCCTGTACTTTATCACCGCGAATTTCGGGCTGGGGTATAACCGCGCGGCGATATTCCTGATCGATAACGAGCAGCTGATCGGGCATTACGCCATCGGTATGCTGGATACCGGCGAGGTCGAAAAAACGTTCGGCAGTATGGACAATTACCGGAATTACAAGATCGAGATGCAGGAATTTATCGCGAACTACAAGAATTTCATATCACGCACGGAGAGCGAATTTTACCGCCGCCTGCGGGAGTTCAGGATACCGAAGTCCGAGCCGTCCGTGCTGTGGAATATTATCCAGCGCAACTGTTTCCTTTATGTATCGCATACCGCCGGGCAGGAGTTCGAGGCCGACCGCCGGATACGGGATTCCCTCAAGCTCGAGGATTATCTCCTGATGCCCATATTTAAAGGGCAGGAAGTGATCGGCGTGCTCCTTACCGATAATATTTTCCATGCCCGCACGATCAAGGATCACGATATCAACCAGCTCCAGATTTTATTGAACGATTTTGCGGCGAATCTGGAAAACACGTACACCATCCTGAATTTGGAGAAACTGGTGCTCGACCGCACCGCCGAACTGCACCAGATCAATGAGGACCTCAAGCGGAAGGACCGGGTGATATCCACCGACCTGAATATCGCGAAACGGATTCAGCAGAGCCTGCTCCCGAAGAAGACCGACCGCATGGGCGGGCTGGCGATCGATACCCGTTATATGCCGATGTCCGAAGTCGGCGGGGATTACTTCGATATCACCGAGATCAAGGACGGGCTCTACAGGGTGTTTATCGCGGACGCTACCGGCCATGGGGTTCAGGCGGCGCTGATAACGATGCTGATCAAAGGGGAATACGACAAGATGAAGATGGTGATCGATAACCCCGGCGAACTGATCGAACTGATCAATAACGGGTTCATGCTGGACAGCCGTCACCTTTCGTTCTTCTTTACCTGTGTGGTGGCGGATATAAATATCAGGGAAAATAAAGTGACATACGCGTCCGCCGGGCATCCCACGCAGTACATATTTTCCGACAGCACGGCCATCAATATGAAACCGACGGGAAAGGTCGCGGGGATTATCGAGGGGACGCCGTATCAGTCGGTCGAGTGCGCATTCAACCCCGGCGATAAAATGGTGCTGTTCTCCGACGGGCTATTCGAGGAGTTTAATTCCGAGGGCGAGGAGCTCAGCGAGGAACGGATGGGTGAGATACTGTTCGGGTTCCGCGATAAATCGCCGAAGGAGTTGAACGACGCCGCGATCGATGAAATGAACAATTTCATCGGCGGAATGGAAATGAACGACGACCTGACAATGCTTTGTATTTCGTTTGATAAAAAAATATCTTGATGATATAATTGAATGTATCTAGGGGAGAGAAGCGATGAAGAAAGTATTAGCTGTGGACGACAAACCTAATATCATCATGCTGATAAAATCCAAATTGAAGGCGAACGGGTTCGAGGTGATAACCGCCTATAACGGGACGACCGCGCTCGAATTGGCGTTTTCTGAAAAGCCCGATTTGATATTACTGGATATTATGATGCCGAATATGGACGGGTTCGAGGTATTCCAGAAGCTGAAAGAAAACGACGGCACGAAGGACGTCCCCGTGGTGTTCCTGACCGCATCGGGACAGCGTTCGGACGAAAGCCGCGCGATGGAGATGGGGGCTAAGTACTTTTTAACTAAACCGTTCTCGCCCAATCACCTGCTGGAAATCGTGAATAAGGCGCTTAGCCAGAAATAGAACAAGTTATCGAAAGAGGGGAATCGCATTGCGAGGCCTGAAATATGCGTAAAACCGGATTGATTGTCTTATCCCTGCTGATGCACCTGTCTGTAAGTGTCCGCCTTTTCGGGGCGAATTCGGCCGCGATGGAGTATATCGGGAAGGGGCTCAACCTCCTGAAAACCCAGCCGTATCTCGCCGGACAGGAACTTAAAAAAGCGATCGACAGCGCCCCCCAGTGGGACTATCCTTATATCCTTCTCGCGGACTTATATCAGAAAAACTCCCTTTTTACCGAGGCGATCCATAATTATGAAAAAGCCGTTAAAATCGGGCTTTCCCAGAAGGGGCTGGAATTTCAGGTCTATTCCGACCTGGGGCTCCTGTACCTGAAAACGGGGGATTTCAAAAAGGCCGCGGAACTGCTGAAACTAGCCTCCAAGAAAAAGCCCGGCAAGCTCAACGAGCTTCTCGCCGACCTCGACGTCATGATACGCGCGCGGGAAATGATTACCAATACTCCCGCACAGGCGGCGGAGATACTCGCGAAGCTGATCGAACGCCACAGCGACTGGCTGTGCCTCTACGCGATGCAGGCCGAGGCATTGGCGGCGATAGGGGATACCGACGGCGCGGTCAAAGTTTTAAAAACCGCCCTTCAGTTCAATCCGTTACGGAATATCGTGCTTTCCGACGGGACGTCCGCGCAAAGCAAGGCCGCGTTTTATTTAATCCGCAACCCACTGAATAACGGGGTATGGTCGCTGACAATGACCCTGCCCAAGGGGAGTTATTCCTACAAGTATTATATAAATTACGGGCTTTCCGGCGAAAAGGCCGTCCTCGACCCGGGGAATCCTCAAACGATGGAAAAAGCCCCGGGGCTGATAATCAATACGCTTACAGTCAATCACGAATGGGATAAGAAGACGTTCGCATACTCGACATTCCCAACCGACCCGCTTTTTATCGGGTTCGAACGGAAGGTCGCGGAAATCCGCCTCGCGGCGCTGACAAACCTTTACCCGGTTCCGGGAAAGTACTTTGTCAACCCGGCGGTCACTGCGAAATATACCACCAACATCTCGTTTACCTACTATAACCCGAACGCCTACGCGGTATGGGCGGTCGGGACATTCAACCAATGGGGCAAGGAGAAGAATGCCGCGGGTATTGAGGAGATCTCCCCCAAGTATTATTGGCCGCTGCAGGGGCCGGGGGCGGACGGAGTGTGGACGCTGACGACGACCGCCGACCTCAATGTTCACGATTACGCGTTTCTGGTCGACGAGGATCATTTTGAGAAAGACCCTGTCATCAACCAAGGGGCGTTTAAGAAATTTACGAACACCCAGCAGATACTGAGCTATCCCAAGTCGGTCATCGGCTTCGACGATCTATACCTGGTCGATTTTACCTTCTTCAGGAAGAACGCGACTACGGTATGGATTGTGGGCGATTTCAACTATTGGGGCGGCACCTACTTCACGGTGAAAAAAATCCTTCCCGGGTATTATATCGATATGCAGGATCCCGACCACGACGGGGAATGGCATGCTCTGGTATATCTGACAAAGGGAAAACATCTCTTCAAGTTCGTCGTTAACGGTACCTCATGGATAGTCGACCCGAAGCAGAAAACTGACAGCCAGAACCTGAGCTCCGCTAATAATCTCATCATCGTCGGGATGGAAAGCAATAAACAGGTTATCAAGGAAACGAACAAGGTGACGGTCGATAAGGACGGTAAGGAAGAAGTCGGATTTGTCTATCACAACCCCACCGCGCAATCGGTGTGGCTGGTGGGGGATTTTAATTACTGGGGCGGCAAGACCACCGATATGCTGGCGCTCAGCCCGGATTATTACTATGTGATGGACGGCCCTGACCAGAACGGGGACTGGAAAACGAAAACAAAACTCCCGGTGGGCGCGTATTATTATAAGTATGTCGTTAACGGTAAAAATCTGCTGACGGATAAGGATAAACCACTGGTAAAGGTGAAACTGGGGGCGGCGGTAGTTTATAATAATGTGGTCTATATCGGGCTGGAGAAGTTTCCCGCCGGCCAGTATTACGGGACGGACAAGGATTTCGGTATCCCGACTGTGTTTAAATACGTCTCCGATACGGCCGATGTCACCAACGTATGGGTGATCGGGGATTTCAATATCTGGGGCGGGAAGTACCTGTTTAAGGATTTTATCGACGGGTACTATTATCCCATGAAGAAGTCGGGGGTTTCCGGCGAATGGAGCGTAACGGTGAAACTGCTTGCCGGACATTACCAGTACCGGTACGTCATCAACGGGGTAAAGGAAATAACCGATAAAAACGCCCCTGCCACTGAAAAAGACTCTTATAATAAGTCCGCTTCCGTAGTCGAAGTCGGTAAAAATTAGGAAGGTAATGTGAAAATAAGGATACAGTATAAAATCTTCTTTCTCTTCGTTTTAATTATCGCGCCGCTGATCGGGGCGATTTATCTGGGCATCAATAAATTGTTTATAGATAACTTCACGGCTTATCTCAATAGCCGGGTCGAGCGGTCGGTTGAAATTATCGAGAACGCGCTCGATAATATGCAGTCGATCGATATCCAGTTCATCAAGGCGTTCGGTACGATCGCGGAGTTAAACCGCGCGCTGGAAAACCAGGAAATCCTGATATTTCCCTATATCCTCGAAAAATACCGCCCCGATTACGGGTTCGACTGTCTCCAGTTGTACGCCGTGAACGGTGAAATTCAGGCTGAGGCGGGAAAGAGTTTTCAATTCGAGTCGCCGGGGTTTCTAAAAAGTTTCGGGAAGACGGGCGCGTTTTCGGGGATTGTCGAACGCGGCGGGAAGGTGTATTTCCTCGCGAGCGCGTACAGTATGAACAAACAATCCGCCGTAGTCGGGAAAACCCTTTTTGACGATAAGATCGCCGACCGCTTATCGAAGATGATCGACGCGCAGATACTCGTCTATTCCGGCGGCAACCTGATCGCTTCCTCGTTAATCAATTCCGCGGAGGGCACGAACTTTATCACGAGCGCGGAGAACCTTGAAATACAGTTTGATTCAGTGACGAACAGGATGATCCGGCACGACGAGGGGACGGGGTTATCGGTCGCGCTGTTCCCGCTGAGGGATTACCAGGATAAAATAATCGGGACAGTGGTGCTGGGGACGTCGTCGGCATGGCTGCTCGCCTCACAGAAACAGCAGCAGGGGCTGATTTTCCAAATTGTCATTATAGGTATCGTATTCGCAATGGTGCTGGCGTTTATTTTCGCGAGGGGCATCACCAATCCGCTGCGAAAAATGACCTTCTGGGCGGATAAGGTCAGCGAGGGCGACCTCGATTATACGGTAGAGATACGCGCTAACGACGAAGTGCGCGACCTTTCCCGCGCGTTCTCGATGATGATCGGCAGCCTGAAGCAGAGCTTCGATAAGATTAATAAGCAGAATATCGAATTGAAGAAATTGGATCAATTGAAGAGCGACCTGATATCGAACGTATCGCATGAACTGCGCACCCCGATCACGACTATCTTCGGATCGGTCGAATTCCTGCTATCCGGGGAGATTGAGGGCGACCCGGAATCGGTACGGGAGTTCTACGGCTCCATTTTTAACGATATCCGCGTCCTCAAGAAAATCGTCGATAATTTCATCATGATATCGGTAATCGATAAGGACGAGTATTATGTTAAAAAGATCGACCTGAAATCTTTCCTGACGGATATCCGCGAACAGATGGCGGGAATCGAGCTGGCGGCTTGGTCGGACGAACGCGGGGTGAAGGTGGAAATTCCCGCCCTGAAGACGCTGGGTAAAAAGAGCGTCACTTTAGAAACCGACGAAACCTACCTCCGGCATATCCTCTTCGAACTCATGCATAACGCCATCATCTATAACAAGGAAAACGGAAGCGTGAAGCTGGATATCGAAATAGGCGATAAGGACTTGTCGTTCATCGTCGAGGATACCGGGATAGGCATAGCCAAGGGAGAATCGGCGAAGATATTCGAGCGTTTCTACCGGGTCGAATCCGAACGGACGTATTCCGTATCGGGTATCGGGTTAGGCCTAGCGGTCGTGAAAATGATCTGCGACCGTCTGAAAATAAGGATAACAGTCGAAAGCGAGCCCGGTAAGGGTACGTTGATGAGGATAAGCGGAATAAAATACTCCGGGTAAAGGAACGATATGCTTTTAATGATTATGGATATCACCGTCATTATTCTATTTTGCTTTCTCTGCGTCCGGGTGCTGATGAAGAATCCCCATAGCCTGGTAAACCGCGTGTTTTTTATCATCATAGTGATGGCCATTCTCCTGATTGCATCGGTCGATGTGATGCTTTTCTCGAACGATCCCGTTATCATACTATTTTTTGATAGGCTGACGGACTTATTCAGCGCCCTTATCGTCAGCGGGATATTTATTCTCGCGCTGGTTTTCCCTTCCCGTACTCTCAAGCTGACTACATTTCAGGGGTTATTAATCGTATCGCCCCTGCCTGTTATGGGAACGATTGCCGCTTTTACTCCATGGGTGATCACATCTGCGTGGGTGGAAAACGGGATTCTAATCGATACGACAGCGGAGGGGTTTTATATCTGGATCAGTATGATGCTGATCTATGTTTTTACCGCGCTAGTCCTTTTCATACGGAGTTACCGCCAGACCTTCTATTCGCGTTTCCGCGCGCGTCTGCTGCTGGTGTTTATCGGGATAATTTTCGCGGCGCTTACCGCTCTTTCGTTTTCAGTACTTCTCCCGCAATTCGGTATCCCCGATTTTTATCATCATGGGATATCCTTCGCCGCGATGATGTTTATTTTTTCGATAGGGTATGCGATTATATCGGAAAAGCTGATCGATGTGAACCGGATACTGCTCGACATTATGAAGTGGCTGTTTACCGCTGCGGTACTGATCGGGATAATCTCGCTGGATATTTTCGTAATCGAGCCCGCGCTGAATTTCGATCATGCCTATAAGAAGGTTATTCTCTATAGCGTATCCGCGTTGTTTTTCTACGCGTTCATGGTGCTCTTCGTACCGCTGATGGATAAGGTATTCCGCAGAAGCCATATGAGCCTCCAGAAGGTGCTGGATCAGTTTCTCGACGATCTCCTGAACCTGCATCATACCGGCGAACTGGTGTTAAAGACCGTGTCTACCGTCAAGACCGCGCTGGGAATTCAGATGATGGATTTCCTGATCGCTAAGGACAATGTATTAAAAAACCTTTCCGCTTCCGAGAAGGATATAAAAATATCGCAGAACCTGATGAAGTACTTTATCGAAAAGAACGAACTGATTGATCTGGAGGAGTTTTTAACACGGCAAAGAAAAACGAGTATCGACAGCGTGATGGAGTCTTATTTTGAAAAACATAAAGCCGCGGTGATTATTCCGTTGATCTACAGCGATAACCTGATAGGGGTAATTAATATCGGGCATTCCGACGGAGAAGCGCACCTGAACTTCAACCAGTATAAATTTTTAAAAGACCTTCGTAAAACTCTTACCATCGCGCTCAATAACGCGATTCTCGTCGATACCCTCAAGGATATGGTGCAGAATAAGACGCAGGAGATCCAGAGCCAGAAATACGCCCTCGAGTATGCGCTGAACACCAACGAGCGTGATATGTATATTTTCCGTTCCATCAACGAGATATCCCGTCTCCTGCTCTCGATCAACTATTACTCCGCGAAAGACCTCTTTCATACGATCGCCGAAATTTTCCCGGGATTTATCAATATCGAGAACGTCGCGGTCTACGAGTATTCGAAGAAGGACGGGCTGTTTACCTTTCTGGTCGCGAATAATATCGATCTCAAAGTAGGCGAATTTTCTAGAACCATCGATTGCCGGAAAACGGATATTCTCGGGGCTATTATCGAAACAGGAAAATCGGTGTTTGTCGGGGATATTACCGAGAATAAGGACTTCGACCCCGGCGAGTTTACCAAGTATTCGGCCAAGAAATCCATTATGGGGGTACCGATCAAGGTACGCGGCGGGATTATCGCGGTGGTGCTTTTTATCGATAAAATATCGAACGAGTCGTTCGATAAGTACGATTTCTACTTCGTGAACACCGTGTCGCACCTTCTGAACGTCTCCCTCGAACGGGTCGTCATATTCGAGGAAAAATTGAAGTCGGAACGGTTTACCGCGATCGGGCAGATGGCCGCGAATATCATCCACGATATCAAGAACCCCATGGCGGGCATCCTCGGATTCGCGGAATGCCTGATATCGCCGGAGTTTTCCGACGAGGAGAAGGCCGAGTTTTCACGGCTGATTATTTCCGAGACCGAACGGTTGGTCGACCTCGCCTCGGAAATCCTCGAGTATACGCGCGGCGAGATCAAGATCAAGAAAGAACGCGTATCGGCGGCCGATTTTATGAAGGATATCGACGCGCTTCTTCGGATGATGTTCAGGGAGCAGGAAATGAACCTGACGATTGAGACCGGGTATGACGGCGAACTGAATTTCGACGCTAACCGGATGAAACGGGTTTTTTACAATATCGCGCATAACTCGATGGATGCGATGAAGAAGGACGGGGAATTCAAGATACAGGTCTATAAGAAGGATGACAAGGTCGTCTTTTCACTGAAAGATAACGGAAAGGGTATTCCCAAGGAGATCCGCGAAAAACTGTTCGAACCGTTCGTCACACACGGGAAATTCAGCGGGACGGGATTAGGCCTTGCGATAACTAAGGAAATTGTCGAACTCCACCATGGGGAGATCACCTTCGAGACGCATACCAACTCCGGTACGACTTTCTTTATCGCCTTCCCGGTATAGATATTTCTGATATGGATTAAGCCTTGCCCTTCCCGATTCTCTCCTGCAGTCTGCTCAGACCCAACTGTCCGCAGGCTGCGGCGATCTCCCGGCCCTTCCCGAAACGTTCCACAAACGGTATCCCGTGCTTCCGCAGGAATCCCCTGAACAGCCGGTATTCTTCGTCCGTCGGCGGGTTGAGCGGGATAACATCCACCGGATTATAACGGATCAGGTTGAGATGGAACTTGATTCCCGCGAGCTCGCGTTTCATGGAGAGCACGTCGATCTCCTCGGTGTTGATTCCCCCGATGAGGACATATTCGAAGGTAACGCGGCGGTCGATCTGGGTTTGGTAGTAACGTACCGCGTCGAGAACCTGCTCGATGGAATAATTCCGCGCCACCGGCATCAGTACTTTCCGCTTTTCCTGATTGGTACTGTTCAGCGATACCGCGAGACGCACCTGCAGGCCGAGGTCGGCGAAGTCGCGTATTCTATCCGCGATCCCGGCGGTGGAGATGGTGATATGGCGCGCGCCGATATGGAACCCGCCCGAGAAATTCAGGATTTGCAGGGCTTTGATGACATTATCGGTATTCAGGAACGGTTCGCCCATCCCCATAAACACGATATTCGTGATCGCGCGGGAGGCGGGGTCTTTCTTATATTTCTTCTTGGCGTAACGGTCGATCAGGAGGATTTGCGAGATGATTTCCCCGACGGACAGGTTACGGGTTAAACCGAGGCGGCCTGTCGCGCAGAAATTGCATCCGAGGGCGCATCCGATCTGCGACGATACGCACACCGTGAGCCGTTCCGGGCCGGATGTCTCGGTCTCGTCGTCGATCTCCCCGCCCTGCAGGAGCACGCTTTCGATATAGTGCCCGTCGAGAGTGCGGAACAGGAATTTGACCGATTCGCCCGAGGAGTCGGTCTGCTCCTCCACCGGTTCGAGGTCGATGATGCTGAACCATTCCGTGAGCATGGGGCGCACGGTTTTCGGAAGGTCGGTCATATTCTCGAATGAAAATTCCGAGCGGCGGTAAATCCAACCGAATATCGGGTAGGCGCGGCTGACCGCGACGTTTTTTTCGATCAGTTTATTTTTCAGTTCGGTGAACGTAAAATCGAGCAAATGCTCCATGAATCACTCCAGTTTGGTAATCGCGGGTCGAGAGAGGGTTAAAGTTCGATCGCTTTGGCGATATTGAGGATAGTCTCTTCCGCGAGAAGGTTGCCAATCACCTGCGCGCCGACAGGCAGTCCTGCGGCAGTCGTCCCGGCGGGCACGGATACCGCGGGTATCCCGGCGAGGTTAACGGAAATGGTAAAGATATCGGACAGGTACATCGCAATCGGGTCGTCGGTCTTTTCGCCGATCTTGAACGCCGGTGTGGGGGATACTGGGGTGAGGATCGCGTCGACGCTCTCGAACGCCTTCTCGAAGTCGCGCTTGATGAGCGTGCGTACCCGAAGCGCCTTCATATAGTATGCGTCGTAGTACCCCGCCGATAGTACATAAGTACCGAGCATGATACGGCGCTTGACTTCCTCGCCGAATCCGTCGGAGCGCGTCCGAATATACATCTCGGACAGGTGCTTCGCTTCCATATCGCGCTTGCCGTATTTCACTCCGTCGTAGCGTTCGAGGTTCGAGCTGGCTTCGGCGGTCGCCACAATATAGTAGGTCGGCACCGCGTATTCGGTATGCGGAAGACTGATATCGACCATCTTCGCGCCTTTATCTTCGAGTTTCCTGATCGTTGCTTTTATCACGCCATCGACTTCCTTATCCATCCCGTCGAGGAAATATTCCCTGGGGATGCCGATTTTCATTCCCTTGACGTCGCCGGAAAGACTCATCGGCTTGCGCTGGAAATCGAGGCTGGTGGAGTCCTTCGGGTCGTATGCGGAAAGCGCCTCGAATATCATCCGCGCGTCGTCGACAGTACGCGACAGCGGGCCGATCTGGTCGAGCGAGGACGCGAACGCCACGAGGCCGTAACGGGAGACTGTACCGTAGGTGGGCTTGAGGCCGACCACTCCGCATAGCGACGCGGGCTGACGGATCGAGCCGCCGGTATCGCTGCCGAGCGCCACGGGGGCGAGCTTGCCCGCGACCGCCGCCGCCGATCCTCCCGACGATCCGCCGGGTATCCGGTCGCGGTCGTAGGGGTTGCGGGTGATGCCGTAGTGCGACGTTTCGGTCGACGATCCCATCGCGAACTCGTCCATATTCGCCTTCCCGAGCGGAACCATGCCGTGCCCGGTAATCAGCTTCTCCACCACGGATGCGTTGTAGGTGGCGTCGTATCCGGTAAGTATATCGGACGCGCAGGTCGTGGGGTAACCCTTGATATTCATATTATCCTTGATAGCGATAGGTACGCCCGTCAACGGGGTGTGCTTCCCGGAGGCGATTCGTTCGTCGGCTTTTTGAGCGGACTTCATCGCGAGATCGGCCAGGACGTTTATATAAGCGTTGATGGGTTTCGGGTTTTTATTATCTGCCTCGATCGCGTCGAGATACGCTTTTGTAATATCCGCCGATTTAAGTTCCTTTTTCGCGAGCGCGTCTGAAAGCTCTTTTACGGACAGGTCGAGAATGTTCATGGCAATACCCCATATTTTGTGTCCAAATATTTTAACGCAAAACCCGGAAATTTGCCAGAATCGGGCGGGACTACTTAAAAAGAATCTGTGTATGGATAGAAAGGATATAGCCATACCCTGGGAACGGAGTACTATGATACGGCTGCCTAATTGGTTTGGAATAAATGGGGCGCCAGTTCCTCAATACTATCGACGAATTTTTCCGGGTTGAACGGTTTAATGATCCATCCCGCCGCGCCATGCTCTTTTGCGATATTCAATAATTGGGCGTTGGATTCGCCGGTCAGAACGACAATCGGCAGATCGGCATAATCCAGATTCTCCTTTACCTTAGTAATAAACTCCAGTCCGTTCATCTCCGGCATATTCAGGTCGACTATGACTAAATCGATAGGATGAGAATTCAGGATTTTTAAGCCTTCTATACCGTTGACGGCCTCGTAGACTATAAAATTCCTCTGTTGGAAAACCTTCCCCACGATCCAGCGCACGGATACCGCGTCGTCAACGATTAGAACGGCAGCCCCCATTTTATCCCTCGATATATCTTTTTTTATGTTATGGTAAATTATATCAAATAAACTGTCCTATGTATAGGGGTTTTTGATTATTTATTACCTTCGTATAACTATATATATTATCGTATTTCAGGAATTCTTAACTGCTGGAAATATCACGCGTTCCCGTAGCGGGAGATAATATCGGTGACTATCCTGTCCAGAGACAATACCTTCATTGCCGCGCCCAGTTCGATCGCGGCCTTGGGCATCCCGAATACCACACATGATTTCTCGTCCTCCGCGATTGTGTACGCGCCCGCTTCTTTCATTTCCAGCAAGCCCTTCGCGCCGTCGTCGCCCATCCCGGTCATAATAATCCCCGCCGCGTTCTGCCCGGCGTATCTCGCGGTCGAACGGAAAAGGACGTCCACCGACGGGCGGTGGCGGTTCACGAGGGGACCTTCGCGCACCTCGATATAAAAACGCGCGCCGCTTCGTTTCAGCAGGGTATGCTTGTTCCCGGGGGCGATCAGCGCAGTCCCGCGAAGCACGTTGTCCCCGTCGGCCGCCTCCTTCACCGTGATCTTACAAAGCTCGTTGAGACGCTTCGCGAAGGAGTTAGTGAAACCCTCCGGCATATGCTGGACGATGACGATACCGGGGACTGTAACAGGAAGGGATTCGAGGAAATAGCGCAGGGCTTCGGTTCCGCCGGTGGACGCGCCGACCGCGATCACCTTATCGGTCATTTCCATCGTCGTCAGCGGTTTCCCCTTGCCGATAACCACGTCGGCGCTGAACTTCGGTTCGATACGGGAAAAGTCCGCGATTTGCCGGGGATTGGTTTTCACCGCGGCCTTCACAGCGTCGATAATCCTGATCTTCGATTCCTCCAGAAAAACTTTCGTGCCGAGTTTGGGTTTGGTGATGATATCGGATGCGCCGAGACCCAATGCGCGCAGGGCGGCCTCCGAACCGCTTTCGGTCAGCGACGAGCAGATGACGACCGGGATGGGGCGCTGCGACATGATTTTTTGCAGGAACGTCAGCCCGTCCATCCGGGGCATTTCGATATCGAGGATAATGACGTCGGGGAGATCGGTCTTGAATTTTTCCGCCGCATAATAGGGGTCGGACGCCGTACAGCATATTTCTATCGACGGGTCTTCGGATAGTATCTCCGAGAGAGTCCGGCGGATGCTTGCCGAATCGTCGACGATGCACACCTTGATTTTATTCATCGCCCCATACTCCCGGTCTATTCATATGGATTCTTCATGACGAATTTCCTGTAGACAACTCCCTGCGCGGGATAAAATATCAGTTTTCGGCCGGTATCCCCGCCGGTATCGTTGACGGCGAGATTTAGCCCTTCCTTCTCGATAATCTCCAGCGCTTTTTGTGCATTTTTTTCGCCGACACGCGGATTAACGCACAGTTCGTCCTTACAGATATTGATACCGGAACCGCCGAATATTTTCACAATCAGGCGGCGTTTTAACGAACCGCGATCGAGCATTTTATCCAGTAACTTGTGAAAACCCTGGTCTACGTACAGCATGGGATTCTGCTCCCGCCGTTCCGTAGTGGAATAACTGCTGTCGGGCAACAGAGCATGCGACATCGCGCCGAGTTTTAATTTTGGGTCGTACAGCATGATCGCGACACATGAACCGAGAATTGTGAATACACGCACATCGCTATCTGAGATAATCGATTCGCCGCTTTTTAAGTATTGGGTCTCCATTTTAAGTATCCTTCACATAAATCGTGGGCTTTATCAGGCGCAACGGGATTTTCATATTGAACAGGGATTCGGAATGTCCGACAAAAAAGTATCCGCCGGGTATCAGGTGGTCGCAGAGCTTATTCACGATTTTTTCTTTCTCATCGAAATCAAAATAGATCAGCGCGTTCCGGCAGAACACGACTTGCATCTTCTCTTTTATATCGTAACGGTGATCCATAAAATTCAGGTATCGGAATGCGACCTTCGCGCGCATTTCGGGAACTACCCGGTACAGGTCAGAATCGGGGTCTTTATTTTTCATCAGGAAACGCAGCCTGAACTCGGGAGGAACCGGTTCTATCACTTTTTCGGTGTAAACTGCCCTGAAACCCGCGCTCAATGCGCTGGTCGAGATATCGGTCGCAAGTATGCTGTAATGAAGATTCCCGGTATCGTTGACAGTCAGGTAATTCTCGATGGTCATGGCGATAGAATAAGGCTCCTCACCGGTCGAACAGGCTGCACTCCAGATGTTCAGGGAGCTTGCGGATAACTCAGGGAGTATAAGATCGCGCAGGTACTCAAAATGGTGGTTCTCCCGGAAAAAATCCGTCTTATTGGTCGAAATCAGATTCATCAGCGTTTCAGGTTCCGACTTCATCCCCTCGTCGCTGAAGAGAAAGTCGCAGTATTCCTTAAAGGTGCGCATCCCCAGAACCCTGAGCCGTTTATGAAGCCGCCCCTCGAGCAGGGCGCGTTTCTCCTCCTTCAGGCGTATCCCGAAATTCGTCTGGATATAAGTACGAAGGCGGTTACTGTCCTCGTCCGTCATCTTTGTCAACGATAATGGAAAATCCCCCGGCATCATAAAAATTATTCCTCCGCGTCGATTGTGACTAGTTCGGAGGTATCCGACACGGAATCCTTGATGGACATCAACTCCCCGCCCGTGAACACCCTGTCGGTATTCAGGATTATGATAAAGCTGTCTTCGGTTTTTCCCATCGAGGAGATAAAGTCCGTCTTGATATTCATCCCGATTTTCGGAGGCGCTTCGAGCTGGGTGGAATCGAGGTTTACCACCTGCTTGACCGTATCCACCAGCGCGCCCACCTCGATCACCTGTCCCTCGTACTCGACCTCCACGATGATGATGGACGTGTCGACTGTTTTCTCCACCGTGGGCATATCGAACTTCAGACGGAGGTCGATAATCGGTACGACATGCCCGCGAAGGTTGATGACGCCGACCATATACGGGGGGCTTTTCGGTATCCGGGTAATCGCGCCGAATTCCAAGACCTCGCGCACCTTCAGCACGTCTACCCCGTATATTTCTCTGTCTATACCGAATGTGAGGTATTGCCGGATTTCGGCGCCTCTATTTACGTTTTCCATTATTGCCTCCCTAGCGTTAAAAACGCTCGTAATGCTCGTCTTCCGCGTCCTCGGGATTCCCAAGTTTATACTCGTACCCTTTCCCGGCGTTCTGATCGTGATGGAGCGCGATATGGGTAGGGACGGGCTTTGCTGCGGGCTTGGGGCCGATCTTGGGAATGTGGGTCACCGTTTTCGTATGATTCTGTTCCTCGGAAATCTTGAAGTACCCGATCGTTTCCTTCAACGACTGCGCCTGCGCGGTGACTTCCTCGGATGTGGAGGCCAGTTCCTCGGAGGAGGATGCGTTCTGCTGGACGACCGTGTTAAGCTGCTGGATGGCGTTGTTGATCTGCTGGACTCCGCTGCTCTGTTCGCCGCTCGCCGCGTTGATCTCGGTGACGAGCTCGGAGGTCTTCTGGATATCCGGTACGAGGCGGGTCAGCATTTCGCCGGCGAGTATCGCGATCTCGACGCTGGTTTTCGCGAGCTTGCCGATCTCGGTCGCGGATAACTGGCTGCGTTCGGCGAGCTTCTGTACTCCCGACGCGACCACCGCGAATCCCTTGCCATGCTCGCCCGCGCGCGCGGCTTCGATCGACGCGTTCAGCGAAAGCAGGTTGGTCTGCCGCGCGATCTCCTGCACGATCGATATCTTATCGGCGATCTCGTTCATCGCCTGCACGGTCTGTTTGACAATGTTCCCGCTCTCGGAGGCGTCGCCCGACGACTTGGTGGCGATCTTCTCGGTCTGGCTCGCGTTATCGGCGTTCTGCCGGATAGTCGCGGTCATCTCCTCGATAGACGAGGAAATCTCCTCCACCGACGAGGCTTGTTCGCTCGTGCGCTGGGAGAGCTCCTGGCTGGACTGCGCGACCTGCATCGTGGCCGCCGCGATATTTTCCGCGCCGTTGATAATATCCGACGCGATCTTGTTCAGGTCGGTAATCATCATATCCATCGCTTTGAGCATACCTCCGACCTCGTCCTTGCTGTTGAGGAAGTTATCGGATATAGTTACCGTCAGGTCGCCCTTAGCGACCCGCGCGAGAACATCGGCGGAGTAATTGATCGGCTTCGTGATGCTGTTCGTGATTACGAGCGCGATAACGACCGCAATCGTCAGAACGACCAGCGCGATAATGATGCTGATGAGGATAATAGCGGCGATAGTATCGGCGATATCCTTTTGGTCGAGTTCCAGTTCCTCATTCACACCGTCCATGATATTATCAAGCGCGGCGCTGAAATCGTTGACTATCCCGTCCAATTGAGCGTCAATTTTCTCGATCTCGGCGGAACTGCCGGTCCCGGAGAAAATCAGCGGCAATAGTTTATCATCCACTGTCGAAATATAAAGGTTATAATTTTCCATCATTTTTGCATATAATGCCTTCTCATCATCAGTATCGATAATTTTCTTTAATGTGTCCAAATCGGAAACGGATTCGGATTTTTTAGCAGTCCAGTCCTTTTCCGTCTGTTCTTTATTCTGGTTAATAATCGCGCTGCCGATAATCTCGGCGAACTCGGCTCCCAAGCCGTGAATCTCGGTAGCCAGAACCGCATTATCGGAATCCAGGACTATTTCATCCTTCTTCTCCTTTATCTGCTGGAGCTGGAAATAGTTAAAGACTACGAACGCCGCGAAGAGCGCTACGATCAGCCCGAAACCTAAAATCAATTTTTGGCCTATCTTCATTTTTTTCCTCCGTTTAAGGTTTGATCTATGTGCGATCCGTTTTTGTTGATTTCCACTCCGCGCGCGATACGCGCGACGTCCAATATCAGCGCGATAGACCCGTCGCCGAGGATAGTCGCGCCGGATATCTCGTCGATATTCGCACCGACCTTATCGAGGTTCTTAATCACCGTCTGGTATTGCCCGATGACATAATCCACGATCAGGCCGATTTTTTTATCGTCGAGGCGGACGATCACCATCTGCTCGATCTCCGGGAGTTCGCCGGGGATATCGAAAAGTTTCCGCAGGTTGATATACGGGATAATTTCCCCGCGGACGACCGCGATATCGCGTCCTTCGGTATTACCGCGAATCTCGTCGGTCAGGTCGACGCATTCCTCGATCATCGAAAGATTGACCACGAAGCGCTCGCTGCCGATCTTCAGCAGGAGCCCGTCGATGATCGCGAGGGTCAGGGGTATTTTCAGCAGGACAGTCGTGCCCTTGCCGGGCTCGCTCTCGATCTCGACAGTCCCGCGAAGCCGTTCGATATTTCCCTTGACGACATCCATCCCGACGCCGCGTCCGGAAATATTCGTCGCCTGTTCGGCGGTGGAAAATCCCGGCAGGAATACGAGGGAGAGTATCTCTTTACGGGTGAGTTCGGCGTCCGGGGCGATAACGCCCTTCTCGACCGCTTTCGCATGGATTTTTAACGGGTCGATACCCGCGCCGTCGTCGGAGATGCGGATATATACCTGTCCGCCGGAATGCTCCGCGCTCAGGATAATCGTCCCTTTGGCGGGTTTTCCCTGCCGCATGCGTTCGGCGGGAGTCTCTATACCGTGGTCGAGCGAATTGCGCAGGATATGCAGAAGAGGGTCTTTGAGAGACTCGATAACCGTTTTATCGAGCTCGGTTTCCGAACCCCGGGTCACCAGATCGGCCTCTTTCCCGAGCTCGCCCGTGAGATCGCGGACGAGCCGTTGAAACCCCGCGAACGTCTCGCCGATAGGCACCATCCGAATCTCCATCGCGTTATCGCGCAGTTCGGTGATCAGGCGCTCGAAATGCTCGGAGAGGGAGATCAGTTCGATTTCTTCGTTATTTGTCTGGGAGGCGTATTGCGCGAGCGCGGCCTGCAGGGTGACCATCTCGCCGACCAGATTTACCAGATGGTCGAGCTTCTCGTACTTCACGCGGATCGTGGATGTTTTTGTCTGATCGAGGCGTTTCTGCCGGAGGTCGCGGATATAACGCTGTTCGGTAAAAGCGGACTCGATTTTTTCCTCGGAGACAATCCCGCTCTTCTTAGCGATATCCCCGAATTTGACCTGTTCGCTCAGGATTTTCCTGAGGTCGTCCGCCGATATATCGCCGCGTTCATAGAGGATATTCCCGATCCGTTTATAATCGGTATATTCCTCGAGTATCCCGTCCGTATCGATTATATCTATATCTAATTTCGAATCACCCTCGACGAAAACAAACACATCCCGGAGCGCGTTCGGGTCGGCGCTTGCGGATATGATGATATCCCACCCGACATGGCATTTTTCAGGATCGATGTCCTCGAGGTAGGGCAGATGATCCAGCCGGATGACCGTTTCTATCCGCCCGAGGGAATTAAGCTCCTCGAGCAGCGAGATGGGATTGATACCCCGGGTGAAAAGATCGGGGTTTGGGACGAAACGGATACGGTAGGTTTTCAACTCGCCCCCGGGGAGAGGGTTTTCCTGTGCTGCCGGGATTTCCTGAACCGGGGCGGCGGGTACGGGATTCTCCGAAATTTGCCCGGAGAGCCGTTGAAAATCGGCGATCAGTTCGCGCGTATGTGTCCGGGTAACTTCGTCGGAGACAGGATTATCTATCAGGAAACGGATATAATCCCGCGACGCAAGCGTCATATCGATAATCTGTTTGGTTACCGGAATTCTACCCTGGCGTATCTTGTCGAACAGGGATTCGATCTCATGGGTAAATGCGGAAACCTCGTCGAATCCGAACATACTGCCGGAACCTTTTATGGTATGAAGACAGCGGAATATACTATCGATGATTTCATGGTTGGCGGTATCGTGCTCGAGGGTCAGGAGAAGCTGTTCCATATTCTGGAGGATTTCGTAGGCTTCTTCGATATAAGTTTCCGCCGCGCCGGATAGATTCATACCCCCTCCTTTCGGGCAGGATTGAGGAGCGTACAGCTTTTCATGGGGCAGTCCCCGCAATGAACCAGATGCGTTATCCCGGATAATTCCATAGTATGGGATAGCGCCGGCGAGGGATTGACTACCTCCAGCCTCTTCCCCGCGCGGGCAAACGAGCGGCAGGCGGAAACGATGACCTGCAGAAAGGAAAGATCCGCTGCGGCGATTTCCGACCCTTCGATCTGTAAAGATTCAATCGTGCTATCGTTCAGCAGTTTGAGGAGCGAATTTTTTAACGCGGATGTACGTTCGATGGTTGCATTACCGCGAATACGAAAGAGTATCCTTTTGTTAGCGTTTGTCATTTTTTACCTCGATAGCTATACAAACATGGCGGGGACTAGTTTTTGTATGACGATTAAAAGTTTTTCGGCGGTAAACGGTTTCATAATCCATGCGGTGGCTCCGGCGTTTTTCGCTTCCTGCTGGAGCTCGGGATTGGCTTCGGTTGTCAGTACTAAGACGGGCAGATAACGGTATTTCTGATTGGAACGGATATTTCTGATGAATTCGAACCCGTCCATTTCGGGCATATGCAGATCGGAAATAACAAGATCGATATCGTTGATCGCGAGTTTACTCAATCCGTCCTTACCGTTGACGGCTTCGACTACCTTGAATCCCTTATCCTGCAGGGTCATCCTGATTACCCAGCGCATCGATGTGGAATCGTCTACGATTAATATAGATTTCCCCATAAAATACTCCCGCTTTTTTTCTGTGTAATATACTAGTTTAAACGGATGAGAATGTATATCGGGGAAACCCTGAAAATAAGCATCGAAAAGTCTGAAAATTAAGCTATTTACATAGTATGATAAAAAAATATCATACGTGCGTATTGGCGGACTTCTGAAGGAGGATACCGATCAGGGTGATATCGTCGTTTTTCTGGATGCCGTTCAGGTAGCCCTCGAGACTCTTCATTATCAGATCGATAATCTGGTGGACGGGCAGGGTGACGTTATCTTCGATAAGCGAACGAATCTGGTCTTCGCCCCAAAGTACGCCGTACTTATCGAATTCCTCGAACAGACCGTCGGTAAAAAGAAGGACGCGGTCTCGATAATGGAAGGAGTAGTGCTTGAAGTGATAGGTCAGGTTCTTTTTCATACCGATCATCTTTCCGGTGGGCACGAGGGCGGTGACCTGCTTATTATGGATATAGTACTGGTCGGGATGGCCCGCCGAGGCGTAAGTGAGAACTTTATTGTTCATATCGATATCGATAATAATGCACGAGAAGAAGAAATTCAGGGCATAGTGCTCGATAAACTCGTTATTGAGGATTTCGAGAAGTTCGTCGGGCTGCGAAATCACTTCCTTCATCTTCTCATATTCGCTCTTAATCAGCATGGTCAGAAGCGCGGCCTGGATGCCATGCCCGGTAGCGTCGGCGAGAAATACCCGGAATACACCGCGCCGCATTTCGATAATATCGTAGACGTCACCGCCGATGAAGGTCAGCGGGAGATACCGGATGGTAAACTTACAGTTCTGGAATTTTGACAGGTCCTTGGGCAGGATATTCGCCTGAATCTTTTTCGCGATCTGGAGATCGCTATTCGTATAGTTGTCCTTCTTCTTGAGTTCGTCGTAGGCTAGGTCGAGGGGTTTGACAAAGACGAAGTAATTGATCAGGAACACGGATAGGAATAATAACAGGAGTGCGGCGAACATAATAAATACGAACAGCGCGAGAAGGCCTGCGATCTCATCGGAGGCTTTTTCCTCTAACGTATGATAGGATTTTTCGATGATATCGAAGCCCTCGAGCGCGGGGGTTTCGTCGATTCGCACAAAATCGTTGATTTCCGCCGGATTGAACATTCCCGAACTTTTCAGGCGTATCGCCATCCCGATCTTCTGCGCGTAAATACCTACCGTATTATAAATTGCCGCCAGGGCGGTATCCTCCTCAGGGGTGATATACGACAGATGCCGGTAATCGAGGATGAGGTTGAACAGTTTCTCCTGCTTGTCGCCGAATTTATCCACACTGTCAATATCGAATGTCAGCATATAGATATAATAGTGATGGATCAATCCGCCGAATCCCATCTGAGACTTCATATCCAGCAGAAATTTCTGGCGCGGGACGATTTCTTCCTGGTAATACGTATTTTTGTTCTGGTAGATGCGGAAGGCTAGAAAAACTACGATACCGATGAGGAATAGATTGAGCGCATTCAAAACGGACAAGTACCTGAATTTTCTCGCGGCAGGCAGGTTTTTAAACCATGAAAACATTCGTTTTTCATCCCGGGAATATTTATTTTTTATTCTTGAAATCATAGTATTCTATCTTCATATTTCACTTTAGTCAATGGTAAATACGTTATATGCGTAGAAGTCATTAGGAGTTTGATTCTTTTTACTCCGCACTTTAAAATACGAAAGCCCGATAAAGTGAAAGGCAGGTCGTATGCATCCTATTGAGTACAGGGCCGTCCCGGAATATATCACCAAATCAAAGAAACTCTCCATATTGATGCCGTTTCTCAACGAAGAAGATGTGATTGTCGCGAATACGCATACTGTTATGAGCATGATGCGCGAGTTGAAAATCAACTACGAAATCATTCTGATTGACGACGGTTCTACCGACCGCTCGTATGAATTACTTCATGCGGAGTTCGATAAAGAGAAACGGGTGAAACTGGTGCGCAATCACCAGAACTTCGGGAAGGGGTGGGTGATTAAGACCGGGTACGAATACTCGACCGGGGACTACATCCTTTTCCTCGATTCAGACCTCGAACTATCTCCCTATCATATCCCGAATTTCCTGCGGGTGATGGACGATGAGAACGCCGATGCGGTAATCGGGTCGAAGCTCCATAAGGATTCGATACTCGATTATCCCAACGCGCGGCGTCTTTTCAGCGGCATCTATTATACGATGATAAAGGTTCTGTTCGGGCTGCCGATTATGGATTCGCAGACGGGCATCAAGCTGTTCAAGCGCGAGGTGCTCGAGCTCTCCCTGCCCCGTTTAATCGTTAAACGTTTTGCGTTCGATATAGAACTTCTGGTTATCCTGCACGAGTATAAAAAGAAAATCGCTTCCGCCCCGATAGAGCTCAAATTCTCGCGCGGGGCGTTCGGGAAAATCCGTTTAAACAATATCGCGCAGATCATCGTCGATACCCTTTCCATCTACTACCGGGATAAAATTCTGCGGTTCTATAAACGCGAACTGGGCGAGAATATCCGTTATCATTATACGTTCATTCTATTTCAGGATACCGGAGACCGTTATGAGAAAATATGCCTCGAACGTTTCCTCGATATCAGTTATGACGGATATGACGTTATCCTCACGGGGCGAACCGATTTCGGGATCAAGCACCCGAGACTGAAATTTATCAAATCGGACGAAGATTCCTATGCAGGCCGTCTGATGCAGGTGCGGGATAAGGCAAAGCTGAAGACCGACTATATCGTGCTCTCCGCGCTGAACGCATATCCCGACGGGCGTTTTTTCCTGTCCGCCGGTAGAATCCTCTCCCTCAAGGGAGTCGGGTCGGCGGGGGGATATGTCGTCCTGCGGACAAACGCTTTGCCCTACGAAACTCTGGCGCATTCGGTATCCAAAAGTATATTTCTGAATGCCAACCTGAATTACCGTTACCGCGCGCTCAATCCGAAAAAGGTATCCGAGCTTCAATTAAACGGGATGATTATCAAAGCGGATTATCTGAATTCCCTGACCCCGGACGCGAGTACGGGGATGAAGCTCGAAGTACTCCTGGCAAAGGCGGTCGAGAAGAATAAGGAAATTATCATGTATTCGCCGGACCTGCTTTTATACCAGCGTTTTCCCGAGAGCTACTGGGAATTCATGGAGGGTCTCCAGACTCAGGTAAACGCCCGGCTCGAGCAGATTTTCTCCGGGAAAAAAGACCGTAAATTAAAGGATTATAAATTCTTTATCTCCATAGGCGTATTATTATTCATCGCCGCGAGCGTGGCGTCGGTTTTTGTTTTCCGCAAATCGGAGCTGATGATACCGCTATATTCCTACTACGGATTCCTGCTTCTGAGCAGGGTGGTTTTCTTCGGGCTGATCAACGGTTTCAGGAGTTTTCTGCTATTAGCCTGGGCTCAGCTTTTTTACGGCTTTAGCCTCTTAAAGGGTCTTCTTGTCCGGTTATTAGGCGCGAAGGTTAAAAAATTCCTTCAGCGTATTTCAGAACATAAATAGACTTGTGATTTTACCGAAGATGGCTTAGAATAAAGAAAAAGGGATTGGAGAAGCGAATGCCGAACGTATTCAAGAAAACGTTAGGAGAAATACTGGTCGAGAACGGCATTATCGAGCCCAAGGCGTTGAGCGATGCGATGGTCTCCCAGTTAAAGACCGGTAAGAAACTGGGTAAGATTCTCCGTGAGAAAGGACTGATAGACGAGACCACCCTTTATTCGTTCCTCCAGACCCAGCTTGGAATTCATTTCGATGAAAATATCGACGTCGAACCCAAGGCGGAATATTTCGCGCATCTTCCCCTAAGATACTGTAAAAATAAAGTGATCGCCCCGGTCGAAGTTTCCCCTAAGACCATCAAGGTCTATGTGTCCGAGCCGACGAATACGAGCATGCTGAACGAAATATCGTTCCTGTCAGGGCGCGTGGTCGAGGTGGAGTACGCCACCGAAGGCGCGATTATTGATTACCTCGAGAAGGCGAGCGCCTCGGGAAGCGGTAAGGTTATCGCGAAGGGCGGGGCATATGCGGAGCCGGAACGTACGCATGAGGAAAAGAAAGAGGAACTGTCGGAGGACGATTCTCCGGTCGTGCGTTTTGTCGAGGAGACTATCCGCTCCGCGATCGAGCGGAAAGCGTCCGACGTGCATTTCGAGGTATATGAGAAAATGGCGCTCCTCCGTTTCCGTGTGGACGGCGTACTCCTGAAGGGCGACGATATCGAACTGCGGATGTATCCCGCCGTCATATCGAGAATTAAGATTATGGCCGACCTCGATATCTCCGAGAAACGTCTGCCGCAGGACGGCAGAATCATGATCCGGCACGATGAGCGCCAGATCGATATCCGCGTCTCGATCATCCCGACCGTGTACGGCGAATGCGCGGTGCTTCGTATCCTCGATAAAGGCAAATCCATGCGTACGCTCGAGGATATCGGGTTCCCCAAGGAAATGGTGATCGAGATTAAAAAGGAAGCGCGTAAGCCGTTCGGGATGGTGCTTGTGACCGGCCCTACGGGAAGCGGAAAAACCACCACTCTTTACGCCGTGCTCCAGTACGTCATCCAGTTCGAGAATAAAATTCTGACGATAGAAGACCCGGTGGAATACCAGATCGGCGGGATTTCCCAGGTGCAGGTGCATTCCGAGATCGGGCTGACATTCGCGGCGGGATTGCGCGCGTTTTTACGCCATGACCCGGATACCATTATGGTCGGGGAAATCCGTGACAAGGAGACCGCCGATATCGCCGTCCGCGCGGCGTTGACAGGACATCTGGTGCTGACGACCGTGCATACCAACGATGCGGCGTCCAGTCTGACCCGTTTTATCGATATGGGCATTCCCGCGTACCTGCTCACATCGACCGTGAACCTGATTATTGCCCAGCGTCTTGTGCGTACGATCTGTCAGCACTGTAAGACCGAGAAGGTATTAACCGCCGAGGACATAAAAATCTACGGGCTGGGGGTGTTTTTCAAGCCCGGGCAGAAAGTATATTACGGCAAGGGATGCAAATCCTGTAATAAGACGGGGTATCTGGGAAGGCAGCCCGTATTTGAAATACTCAAGCTGAACGATACTATCAAGGCGGCGGTTCTGCGGAACGCGTCCTCGTTCGAGATCAGGGAGATCGCCGGGAAAGAGGGGATGATGACCCTGCGGGATTCCGGAATTACGCTGATTAAAAACGGGATAACGACTCTCGAAGAGATGGAAAAGATAGTTTCGCTGGGAGATTAGAATGATCTTTACCTATGAGGCGTTTAATAAAAGCGGCGAAAAGCTGGTCGGTACTATCGACGCCGACCGTAAAGAGGACGTCGCCGGAATCCTATACGAACAGAACCTGATTGTCAGTAAGGTCGTTCCGGTGAAGAGCGGCGGGTCGATGAGGGTAAAACCCGAGGAGTTGATCATATTCACACGCCTCCTCGCGACCGCTATCAACGCCAGCGTCCCGTTGACGCGCGCGCTCGAGATCACGATGGAAGAACTTCCCGTTGCCAGCCATCTGAGGATTATTATCCTGTCCGTCCTGCACCAGTTAAAGACGGGTAAATCCCTTTCCGATTCGCTCTATATGTACCAGTCCGTGTTCTCCGAACTCTACGTAAATATGGTGCGCGCGGGCGAACGTTCCGGTAAGCTCGGGCAAGCCCTGAGCGAGGTGCTGAAATATATCCAGAAACGTTACGAACTCAAGAAGAAAATATCCTCCGCGATGCTCTATCCCGTTTTTATATTCGGATTTGCTGTACTGGTGCTCGGATTTTTTATCGCGGTGATTATCCCGCAGTTCAAGGAAAGCTACTCGAGCTTCGGGGGTGAACTTCCAGAGTTTACCGCGGGACTGCTCGCGGTTGCCGACTGGTTTAAGGCGAACTTCATCTATGTCGGCATCGGCCTCGCGGTGACAATCTACCTGCTTCGGATGTATATCCGTTCCGAGAAGGGGCGTCCCGTATACGAGAAATTCCTGTTCGCGCTTCCTGTCGCGGGGGCGCTCTATAAAATGGATTTAGTCTCGCGCTTTACCCGTACCCTTTCGGTGCTTCTGATGAACGGTATCACGCTGGTCGACGCGCTCGAACTTGTACAGGGTATCGTCAATAATAAAACGTTCGAGGCGACTATCATCGATTCGATACACAATCTCACACAGGGTAAAAGTTTTACCGCCTCGCTGAAACAGAACCCGCATATTCCCACCATACTCGTGCAGATGACCGCGATGGGCGAAGAGTCCGGGCGTCTCGCGCAGCTCCTCGACAACCTATCCGATTTCTATGAGAAGGAGGTGGATGTTTCGGTGGAGAAACTCACGTCGGTGATGACGCCTATCCTGATCGCGTTTATCGGTGTCCTGATCGGCATTATTGTTATCGGGTTGTTCCTGCCCGTGTTCAACCTGTCGCAAATGGTGAAGTAAAATGCATACGAGGGAAATAGCCGTATATCTTACCACGGATATCAGGGCATGCACGGTCCGCGAGGAACAGATATTCCGCATCAGGAACGCGTTCCCCGATTTTAACGTGACGCTCTGCGCGAGCGTCGACGATTTTGTCACGCACGTCCATAACGCCGATTACGCGGTGACATGGGAGTTTAAGAAGGAATGGTATGCCGGCGCGCCCTTCCTGCACACGGTATTTACTCCGGCGGCGGGGCGGGAATGGATCGAACCCGATCCGTCCGGGCGAACCCCTACCATTTTCGGGCGGTTTCATGGGAAACTGATGCGCGAGACCCTGCTCGCGATGATGCTTTATTTCAACCGCCGAGTAGCGGAAACACTCCAGAACCAGACGGACAGGAAATGGGAGCGGGATGCATACTCGGATACCCATTCTCTCACCCGCCAGACCGTGCTGATTATCGGGTACGGGAATATCGGCAGGGAATGCGCGAAAGTCCTCAAGGCGCTGGGCGCGAAGGTGATCGGGGTCAAGCGCGACCTGTCCAAGGGGACGAACGATAATATCGCCGATTCGGTGATAACGTTCGATAATATCGCACCCGCCCTTCGCGAGGCGGATCATGTGGCGCTGATATTGCCTGGGGGACGGGAGACCGACGGTATTATCAACCGGTCGCATCTTGAGAATATGAAAAAAACGGCTTATATCTATAATATGGGACGCGGAAATTGCATCGGGGAGGACGACATCGTATGGGCGGTGACCTATTCTAAGATCGCGGGCTTCTGGCTCGACGTGTTCGATAAGGAGCCGTTACCGCTGACGTCGAAACTGTGGCGTTTCCCGAATGTGGTCATCACCCCGCACTCCTCCGCGTTCAACGCGGAATACCTCGACCTTTACTTCGACGAACTCATCCAAATCATTAAATACCTGGAAACCAAACGAGGAGCCTGAGAACATGAGCGTATTCGAAATCGGAATGCTGGTCGGGTTCGGGAGCGCGTGGCCCGTATCGATCTATAAATCGCTGCGCGCGCGGACATGCAAGGGGAAATCCCTGCCGTTCCTCATCATCGTATTCCTCGGTTACATCAGCGGGATTATCCATAAGGCGCTCTACAGCTTCGACGCGGTGATCGGGTTCTATATCCTGAACGCGGTCATGGTGCTGATCGACATCGGGCTGTACTTCAGGAACCGGGAGTTGGATCGAAAGAACGGGGTATCGTAAATAAAAACCGCGTGAGGGCATGTAGACGAACTGGTTTTGGTTCTGCTTCCGCTCTTTTTATTGATGAACCTAGAATGGTGGTTTTAGCCAACAAATATGGATTTGCCGTTCTGCATGAAAATGATCCCGAGCATTTTCATATAAAATATATAAGTAATGATAACATTAATTATTATTATGATGTAACTAAAGCTGTTCCCTATTTTCCAAATTTCTCATGGTAGGAGGCAAATATGAAAATGATAAAATATGTAATTCTATTAACGGTAGTTTTTTCTTTCCAGAATTTATATGCGGTAAAACCCTACAGCGAACAGGCGAGTAATTTTTCCGCGGCGGTTTCAGTGACAGTCATTCCGAATACGAATTTTACCGAGTATAAATATGAAATTCTATATTCTCAAAACAACTTGAGAGATTTAGCTATCATCAGTTTTATTTTTCCGCCTCAGGTTTTAGAGGATACTTTTTTAAATGCCGATGGTTTGGCGGAAGACGGAGTAAAATGGAAAGGTTTTTATGTAAATTTTGGAAATTTATCCGCAATTTCTTTTGAATCTAAAGGCGGAACTCTTTCACGAGAGTGGATAAATTCGAATATGATTTTACAGAAAAAAACTACGGATTTAAAACCGGGACAAAAACTTACGATTTCCTTAATAACAAAGGAAACGGAGACAATCCCGGGTATAATCAATCTCCAAGGTTATAGTAGAGTTGCGACATGGGTATTCAATACGAAAAAAGACGGATATCCCGACGCGAGTTATGATGACGGTTTTCATCCCAAGATATTCAAAGTCGTCGGGCCGGTGCTGAAACCCGACGGGAATACCGGGATGATCGACAAATTGATCGAGATGACGACCGGCGCGTATAGCCTGAAGTGGATATCCAAATTAGACGTGTATCAGGGTTTGATGGATAAACTGAACGCCGCAAAACAGCAGATACTGCTGGGGCAATCGAAGTATCATACAGCGTGGAATATCCTCGAAGCGTATAAACATCTCCTGAACGCCCAACGGTGGAAGGCGATAACCGAGCCGTGCTTCCAGATGCTGTACTTCAATGCGGATTTGCTGATAAGCAAACTGAAATAACCCAATGTGAAATAGAGTTTATTTAATGTTCATATATGAGCAATGACAAAAGCAGTTCGTCAACACACCCCTGAGCGGGGCTATGATTTCTATTTTTTCAGGTGATGGTCGCCGATATCATCGGCTTTCGTCAGCGTCCATTTCCCGCCCTTTACCTCATAGGTGTAGATAAAGTCGTAGTTATGCAGCGCGGGCATGATATAACGCGCGTAGACGGTCGCTGTATTCTGCACGAGTTTCACATAGAACCGCGCGGTGGGCGGGTTCTGGATATCTCCCTTAGTCGTGCCCTTCGATATATCGGAAATATCCGACGCGGGCAGCGGGACGATATCGGTAAAGTATATCCTCCATCCGTATAACGGTTTGCCGGATACCAGCATATTGAACTGCGAGGCGTAACCGGTCACCCCGACCTCGAGCACGACCCCCAACATGTCGCCGGTGGACGGGTAGGTGTTCGTAATGATATAGATGAATGTCTCGCGGACGTCGCTGAAAATGGAATTATATAAATTATAATCCGGGCAGTTGCTCTCGTCATAGGGGCGATAGGTATAGGTGTATTTGACAGTTTCCTGGCAGGCGCTTACTCCGAGAAACAAAATGAGCGCAAGCGGAGCCATTCTCCATATCGATTTCATAGCACTCTCCTTCGATTGATTTATGGGCGGTTCAAAAATCTATTGACATTTTTAACATTAATAATGATATATCTTTACAATACGCCCAATGGTCACTTCCTTGTCCTCTTTTCCTTCATGTATCATTGTAGAAAAGAGGGCTTGCCGACTTGAAAAGGAGGTTTTTGAAGTGACCTAATAATAGTATACATCAAAACCTTTTATTTGACAAATTACTCGGAAAAAATTATAATCTTTGCCTATGTGATAATGATTGATAAAACACGCCGCTTTAGCTCAATGGTAGAGCAGCTGACTTGTAATCAGCAGGTTGAGGGTTCAAGTCCCTCAGGCGGCTATGCACTCAAGGGCGAAGCAATTCGCCCTTTTTTATTGAGGAGGCCACTGTGAAAATCGCTCTTTTATTTCTGCCGGTTCTCTTTTTGCTATCCTGCGGGACTGCGCCGTCGAATAAGACATTCCCGGTACCGGAGGATTATCCCCCGGTCACGAATACGGGCACTGCCTATTATATCGACAGCGCCGCCGGTAACGATACCAACGACGGGCTGACCGCGGGGTCGGCGTGGCGGACGGTCGCGAAGGCGAATGCCCATACGTATGCGTCTGGCGACAGTATCTTGTTCGCATGCGGCGGGGTATGGCGCGAACGGATTATCCCGCAATCGGGCGCGAAGGACGGATGGCTGGTGTATGGGTCATACGGAAGCGGGGCGAAGCCGCTCTTCATCGGGTCGGTAGAGTTGAATACGACGAACGATTGGATATGGGTCAGCAACCAGATATGGAAATCGCCGCTTACGTTCGGTGAGGACGCGGGGAACCTGATATTCGATAACGAATCGTCCTGCGGGGTGAAAAAGTGGACTTACGCCGAGTTGAGCGCGCAGGGGGATTTTTACTATGACAAGTCCGGCGACACCCTGTATATGGTTTCGTCGACCAATCCCGCGGCGGTCTATTCGGATATCGAATGCGCGTTAGGACAGCATATGATCTATCGGTTCAATCCCACCTATCCGCATATGGGGGCGCACGGTATCTCCAACGTTATCTTCTCCGGGCTGGCATTCCGTTACGGCGGGGCGGCCGCGTTGAGGTTCCAGGGGGTGCATCATATTTATATCGAGGACTGCGATATCGCGTGGATGGGCGGAGCGGAGGTCGACGGCCAACCGCAGACCCGTTACGGTAACGCCGTCGATTTTTTCGGTATCGCGTACTATTGTAAAGCGTCCGGCAATAAAATGTCACAGATATACGACTCCGGGATATCATACCAGGCAATCAGCAGCCCCGCCGAGGGAATCGGCCTGACGTTTATCAGCAATACTATCGAAAAATGCGGATACGCGGGGTATGAACTCTGGATTACGACACCGGAAGGGATAATGAACGGCATCGATTTCTCGTACAATATCCTTTCCAATATGGGCGGGGGATGGGGCGGTTTGGCCGACCAACGGAAGCCCGGCGCGAACTGGGGGTTCGGCTATCTCCTCGACAGTACGCCCGGACAGGCAATTGGTATAAAAATCTGCAATAACGAAATATTCGGGACTAACGCCGCGATGTTCGCGCTGAGCAGTTATTTCACCGGATTCGCCGGGGTTTCAATCGACTCGAACAGTTATGACAGCCTGTCGAATAACACCCTTTTTGTGAAATTTACCCCGTCCGGCGGGAGTGTTACGATAGTCACGCAATTCCTGATGACGGAAAGCGCCGCGTACCGGAATTATACCGGAAAGGATACCCACTCGGTGTTCGCGGCATACTAAAAATAATCAATTTCCGCTTGCGTGTTTTTCCTTCCCGGGTGTATAATGTCCTGATCGGGTGAGCGTTTTTATCCGTTCAGGAGGCGTGTATGAAAAAATGGGGAGCGTATCTTTTTGTATCGGCATCACTTATACTCTTTTCGTTCATTAACGTTCTTCATGCGGACGACCCCAAGGGGCTGATTAAAGAGGGCAGTGTCGCGGAGGGGAAATCCCCGAATGCCGATGCAGGGGAAGACCTTCTCGCATACGGGAAAAGCGACCTATCGAAATATCTCTATCTGGTCGAGCCCGCGGACGACGAGATGCCGTCCTCCGACCTCCAACCGCTCGAGGATACCGGCAAGGTCTCCTACCTCATCAAGGAAATCCAGAAAAGCGAAGTGATTAAGGAATCCTTCGAGTTATTCGCTTATTCGGCGCAGGTATCGTCCAAGCCGAACAAGATATTTTATCTTGCCATGTGCGAGAAGGATTCGCCTGTGGGCGTCCCGTTTGTCCAGCACTATACGGGAAAATATTCGTTTAAGCTAAACGGGAAAAAAACGCAGGGCTCGATATTTTTCCTGCCTATCCAT
This sequence comes from Brevinematales bacterium, assembly GCA_013177895.1. Classification (GTDB taxonomy): domain Bacteria; phylum Spirochaetota; class Brevinematia; order Brevinematales; family GWF1-51-8; genus GWF1-51-8. The sequence continues at coordinate 47,609 of JABLXV010000013.1, forward strand.
CAGGAGTACGGCGATAAGGAATCGATAAAAACGGGAGCGTTCCAGACGGGGTTTATCCATGAGCTCGCGCATATCATGCTTGCGAATCTGGTGCCGGACTTCCCCCAACGCGAGGTGCAATCCGAGGGAGTCACGTCGATAACCGACCCCAATGTGGCGTTCGACGAGGGATTTGCCGAACTGTTCGAGATTTTCTTCATGCTTCGGATGCCGCAGTACAAGTCCGGGCATTTCCTCGAAAATATCCCGTTCTGGCATCAGGTGGAGTTCGGGTACTTCCGCGGTTTCGGCGTGATGAACAATCTGTTCGTGTGGGACGAGTGGGGGAGTAAGACGCTCAAGAAGATCGATACGCAGGGGATCGATATCCTGCTGAAGGGCAAACTCCTGCCGATGAAAAAGCTCCGCACTCAGGACGATATGCTCGCCTGCGAGGGCGTGGTCGTGCGGGTGCTCCTCGATATCATTAAGGCGCAGATCGAGACCGACACCGGGAAAACGATCGATATCCAGACTTACAATCAATGGGATAAAATCAGCGCGGCGTTCCAGCGTCTGATGAAAACGATCGCGAAATATAAAGTGACCGGCTTGCAGGAATTATGGACGGCGATCGCGAAAGACCCGTCGTTCGCGAAGTATCGCGAGGCGGTCTGGCGGGCGTATCTCGAGGATTCCTACTACGCGTTCGGTTCGGCCGATTACGCGAAGATGTACCAGAAGTACAGCGCGAAAAAGATTTCCGCGAAGGAATACCAGAAATGGAAGGACGAGATATTCGCGCAGAATATGGCGAATGTGAAAGGGAAATAATGAAAGAGGGGGAGCGTTCACGTTCCCCCTCGTATTTTATCAGTCCTATTTTTTCACATCGGCGAATTTTTTCGCCATCAGTATCATCAACGCTTCGGAGTCCTTCTGTGTGAGCAGGGTGGGATTTTTCAGGTCGGCGAACATCCCCTTGATACCGGTAATTTTCTCATAACGTTTCAGTTCGTCGAAAAGTTCTTTGAAATGAAAATCGATTTCCCACCGGTCTTCAGCGCCCCAAATCCCGTTCGCGCTTCCGAGGGCAAGTTTAAATAAGAAAGTATCGGCATCGAAATAGAGTTTTTTCATTTTTTCCTGAAACACTTCGTCAGGATATCCCATTGAAAGGATTTCCGTAAAACGGATTGCGTAGTCCAGTCGGGTTTGGTAAGCGTTGATTATTGCGCATTCGTCGCTGACGGCTTGGATGAGTTTATTCACCTGTCCGATCCCGTAGTTCATACTCATCTCCGACGGCAATAATTCGTTACCGAGCTTGGTGAACGCTTCGGGGTTGAATTTATCCGCGGACAGGATGATTTTATAGGTTGGATCGGATGGACTAAGCGTGACCGGGTACTCCCGCGTGTATTCACCCGTGTCGGGATTAAAGAACACAGGGTATTGGTTGAATCCCGCGAATTTAACGGTGCTAGCACATTTATCGAGGAGTTTTTGAATTCTCTTTAATAACTGCTCGGCGGCATTTGGATTATCCACACCCTGCTTTAAGAAATTCCATGATACATCCAAATCATGATGAATATCGGTCAGGATCAGTCGTGCGTTTTCCAGCATCGCGTTCATATCCTCAAGGTTTTGGATGATTTTTGCATATACCTCGGGAGAAAAATCCTTCACCGATGGGACTGTGTTTGCGTGCGACGATGCATTAATTGCCGTTAATAATAAAACAATCCCCATCGAAAAAATGAGTCTTCGCATCGCTTCCTCCTTACCGTGAAAATCCGGTTATTTTTTCACACCGGCGAATTTTTTCGCCATCAGTATCATCAATGCTTCGGAGTCCTTCTGGGTGAGCAGGTTGGGATTTTTCAGGTCGCTGAACATCCCCTTGATGCCGGTGATTTTCTCGTAACGTTTCAGTTCGTCGAATAGCTGGTCGAACTCCATCTGGATTTGCTTACGGTCGTCCGAACAGTATATTCCGCTCGCGCTCTGGACAGCCAATGTGAACAGGCGGGTGTCGAGATCGAGGTTGAGCTTGATAAGGTAATTTTCTAATGAACCCGCCGTAGCGTCGTTGGCGAGGATATTCGCGAAACGGGCGGCATATTCCATCCGGGACTGGTATGCCCCGAGTTTCGCCGCTTCCATATTGACGGCGGTAAGAAGTTCGTCAACCTTTGCTATCCCGTCGGTCATACTCTGCGGGGTGGGTTTTAGGCTATCGGTGAATTTTTTCAGCGCGGCGGCATTGAATTTCTCGGACGATATCGTGACTTTAAACGTAGTTTCCGAGGGGTTCAGAGTCACCGGATAAACATGGAAGCTCTCGCCCGTCTCGGGATTATCGAAGACCTTTAACCCGTTAAACCGGGCGTGTTCGAGGATCAGTTCGCATTCGCCGATGCATTCGTTAACCTGCTTTATCAAATCCCAGCGGTCGCCTTCATCGTAGATACCGTTCGCCCCGCGTACCATAAGCTCGCGGATTTTGCATAGAACTTCACGGTACTGGCTCAAATATCCCTGCGCGGTGTCGAGAAGCCACCCGGTGTCCTGGATATTTTTGACAATCCGTGTCATCACCTCGGGCGAGAACGGGACGACGCTCTGGCTCGCGGATACAGGCGCGGACGCCGCGAGGATAACCGCCGATAAAACAGCCCCCATGATAAACCCTAACTTCTTCATAATTCCTCCATATGAAAAATGATACGTCCCTTCAATTTTCGGAAGATACAAAGAAATAATAAGCGATAATGGCGGTAAATCATTTAAAATAGATATTACAATTGGCGGGTGTTTTCCTCAATCATTGCTTCAATTACTTGCGCGGCGGAACCGACATATTCGCGGCATCTATCGGCCATTCCTTCCGATTTAAAACGAGTCTGTCCCTCGGGCGTCAGGAGTTCGCACCCGTCGAGAAGCGACTTACAGTTGACGGTACCGTGCTTCGCGCTGAATTTATCCATAAACTCCCTAACTTTAGCGTAGGTAATATCCTGCTGAGGCCGCCCGTCGTTTTCCCCTCTGCCGTAAAGCATGCCGAGCACGAGGATTCCCCCCGAAACCGCCCCGCAGACTTCCTGCATCCGGCCCATACCGGCTCCGAACCCGGTCGCGAGTCTTAACGCTGTATCGGCGGGAATTTGCAGCCGGTCGGCGAAGCTGAAAAAGACGGACTGCGCGCAGTTATACCCTTCTTTAAACTGATTGACTGCGGTTTCGGAATTTCCCATGACCGGACTCCTTTAGGATGATGATTGCGATTCCCCGGGGTTTTTCAGCCCGGCCTTCCGTAGGTGTGAGTACTTCTTGATCTTCGCTTCGAGCTTGAGGGTGTCGCCCCAGTTCTCTCCGGTGGGCTCTGTATAATGCAGTTCGACCGGGAGACGCATGCGGGTATACTTCGCGGCGCGCCCGGCGTTATGCTCGGCGAGCCTCCGTTCGATATCTTTTGTCGCGCCGGTATAGAATGTCCCGTCGGCGCACCGGAGAATATATACGCAGAACAAATCAGCCCCGTTCGACCGCTTTTTCCACCACGTCGATGAACGTCTTGAGCGCCTTGATTCTCGCGTAGTACTTGCAGTTCGCCTCGAGCACCGTCCACGGCGCGTTATCGGTCGACGTGCGGTAGATCATCTCGTCTACGGCGATTTTATACTTATCCCATTTCTCGCGGTTCCGCCAGTCCTCTTCGGTAATCTTCCATTGCTTGTAGGGGGTTTTCTGACGTTCCTCGAAACGCGCGAGCTGTTCCTCGGGGCTGATGTGGAGCCAGAACTTCAGGAGCACCGCGCCGAAGTCGGTCATATGATGCTCGGCTTCGCTTATCTCACGATAGGCGCGCTTCCAGTCGTTATCGGAGCAGAACCCCTCGATACGCTCGACCAGCACCCTGCCGTACCATGTCCGGTCGAAGATGGAGATATGCCCCGCCTTGGGGATAGCGTTCCAGAAGCGCCACAGGTAGTGGTGCGCGAGCTCCTCCGCGGAGGGCGCGGCGACCGGGATCACCTCGTACCCGCGGGGGTCCATATTCTGCGTGAGCCTGCGGATATTCCCGCCCTTCCCGGCGGCATCCCATCCCTCGTACATCACGATCACCGGGATACGCTTTTCGTATATCTCATGCTCGAGGTCGCGGATTTTTTTCTGGTACTTCTTCAGCAGGCCGGAGTATTCCTCTTTTTCCAGAGTTTCCGTAAGATCGGCCTCGTCGAGCGCGGAGGTCTTTAACGGGCCGAGGATAATCTCCGGCGCGGGGCGTTTCTTATGCTCGTGGGCGTGGATATCGTCTATACGCTTCTGCAGGACGTCGATCACCGTGTTGTACACCTTCGCGGTGGCGTGACGCTGATCCTCCGCCTCGATCACCGTCCACGACGCCGACGCGGTATCGGTGCTTTCGATCATCTCGTCCGCCGCCTCGAAATAACGGTCGTACTGTTTATGGGTGCGCCAGTCTTCCTTAGTGACTTTCCACTTGGTGGAGGAATTGCGCTCGAGCTTCTCGAAACGCTTCTTCTGAGTGGATTTAGAGATATGCAGGAAAAACTTGATGATGACATACCCGTCGTCGGCGAGCATCCGTTCGAACGAATTGATGTCGCGGATGGAGGCTTTCGCGGTATCCTTGCCGATCAGCTTATCGACCCGTTCGACTAAAAGCCGTCCGTACCATGAACGGTCGAAGATCGCGATACGCCCTTTGGCGGGAATTTTCGTCCAGAAGCGCCACAGGAATGGACGGTAACGCTCCTCCTCGTTGGGGGCGGATGTGGGGTTTACCCTGAACCCGCGCGGGTCGAGCGGCATAATCAGTTGATTGATCAGCGTGCCCTTTCCGGCGGCGTCCCATCCCTCGAACAGGACGATGACCGGGATATTCAGGTCTTTCGCCTCGCGCTGGAGTCCGGCGAGCTTAATCGCCATCTCCGGCATCATTTCACGGTACTCGTCTTTCCCGAGTTCCTTCGATAAATCGATATTTTCCAGCATTGTTCCGCCTTTCTTCTATTTAGTTTTGTAAATAATGATCTATCCATTTCTTTAATGCTTTTTGAATATTTATTCTAAGCTTAAAAATGTTTAAACCAAAAGTGATTTCATAAAGTAAAAGAAAAAATCCTGAAATAAAGTTTAACCAAAAACCTAAATTGAAGCTATTTTTTTCTAAATTAGGAATAATACTAAAAATTAATTGAATTACCAGCGCGGCTAAAAACACAGAAAATATCACCCATGAAATAAAACCTGAAAAGCGCAATGCAAGTTTATTCGCGTTTTTTATAATCCTTTCACTTTTTTCATTCTTTTCTTTAGTTACCTTTGATATTTTTTTTATATATTGATTAAAAACATCTTCATCACCACTATTAGGATTTTCATACTTAATTTTATTTAACTCATAGGGTAATACTAAATTGCTAAAAACATTATCAAGTATATTTTCTTCAGAAGGTTGTAAATCTATATAATGCTTAACAAAATCATAGAATTTATTTAAGTAATCGTATTCAAGAAAATTTGATGCTTGAAAAGCGGCAAGAACCTGTTTGATTGGGACATCACCAGTTATTGTAGGATTATATGACCATAAAATGTTTGTTACTAATCTATCTAACATTACCTCAGGAATAGTTTTATTATAAATATGGTTCTTATTATTAAATTTAAAAAGAGTATTATCACTAGTTAAATAGAATAATTTACAATCCGAAAAATTTGTAAAATTTTTCATTCGTTTTTCTTTTATATACTTTATTACTTTTACTGAAAGAGCAGAATGGAAACCATAGTTTTCTTTAATTGTATCAGTAATAGACTCATAAAATGTTTTAAAATCTGGTATATCAATTGCTTTTTCATCTATACATTTTTCAATAATTCTTTTTTTTATATCGTCAACTAGTTCATTTGGATTTTTATATTCAAGAAAGTCAGATTCAAAAAGTAAATCATCCTTAATAAGATCTTTATTTTTTGCTAATATTTTACAATAGTAATCTTTATAAATCTTAACACGAGTTAAGGCGTTTTCTAAACTTTCAAATTCCCCTACAGTTTCTAATATACTTGAAGATACGACTTCGATTCCTAATTTTTTTAATTTTTCATTCAATTCATCAATAAATTCATCAAGTAATGCAAATGATTTGAAATTTCGTAATATTGATCCTTCTAAACCATCAATATTATTAAAATCATCATAATAGTTTTGTTCGTATTTATTTTCTAACATCTTTTTTCGAATATAAATTAATTTACTTCTAAGTTCATTATAATTCTGTTCAAAAATAAAAAATTTAAACTTATGCTTCTTCATTATTTCAAATAATTCTTTTGCTGCTGAATTAAAAAACGGGTTTTGAAGTTCTAGAATTCTAAATAAATAACTTGTATCTAGATAAACTGCTAACGAATTTTGGAGCTGGGTGTTTTCTCGATGTGTATTTATTAGATTTAATAAAAGTCCACCGAAGAATATATTTTTAAATATCGTAAATAGATGATCATTATTATTCCTTATATCGATAATATACTGAACTAGTTCATGAAAAACTGGATTAAAAACCGCATTTGCGGGAATATCCTGTAATAAATTAAAATACTTTATACTATACAATACGAAATCGTTTATTAGTTTAAGAACTTCTTCATCTTGTATCTCTTGGCTAGAGTAATTATTTTTATAGAAAATAATAAATTCATTTAAATCTCTTTTACTTTTTTCATAATACTTTATGTATTCTTCATTTTGACTTTTCATATCACGTTGAATGATTATGTCTTCTCCTTTAATTGAAATTAGATTTTTTTTCTTTAGACTATTTAGTATTGTTGTTAAAGTGTTTTTTGGAATTTCAATTTTGTAATTATCAATAATGAAATTTTGTAATAAAGAAACACTTAATGATTCTTTATGCTGATATAAACAATGTTCTATAAAAGGAATATATGAATCAAGAATATTTTTTTTCTTGTCATGAATTGTTTTTATCGTAGCATATAAAACAATAGTTGGATTATCCACATAGGCCTCCGAATTTTTAAAAATATCCTAGTTCTAAATAAACTACTCTATACTATTATATCTACTAAGAAATGTCAACAGCAACATGTATTAAAAAGCGTAAAAAAACCGCCCCTACGATTGGCTATATATAGGGAAGAAGTAACAGACAAGTAACGAGCGACACCTCCGTTGTATCCGTCTTCGTCAATACAGCCTTCGACAAGCTCAGGGTGATAGTCTTGCACTTCGGCGGGCTCGATGACGAATACTGAAGAATGGCAAATGCATGTCACTGCGAAACGCAACGCGGTGAAGCAGTCTATATAATACATTATATGATAATATAATAGATTGCTTTATTCCCTGCGGCCGCTCGCAATGACGGGGTGTTTTCACTTGGCGCTTGTTACTTTAACTTTTCACTATCTGGGGAGCGGAAATATGAAATTCGAACGGTTTATCGGCGCGATGAGCGCGGACGAGAAGATTTTTATTACAGGTTTATTCGACAATTACCTGAAGGACGCGGATACCCCTTTGATTGAGGGGGATGCCGGGCGGCTTTCGAGTATCACCGCGAAGGCGGGGAAGACTCTGCCGGATATGCCGCTGCGGAAACTGATATTCGCGGTCGCGGATATTATGAAGGACAAGCGGGCGGCGGAGAGGAAGTTTCTGCCGGTGCGGCGGGAGAATATGGATCTGGTGGCGCATTCCAAGGCCGCGACCGCTATCCGGGATTTCCTGATGACTATCGAGAGGTTGATCCGGCGGGACAAGTTCCCGTTCCTGACCCCGGCACGGTTCGGCGCGATCCTGCGGAAATTCACCCTGCCGGAACTTCTCCGCGACGGGTGCGAGCATCGGGTATTGAAGGAACTCTTGTCCCCGGATTGCTGAGCGATGCCTATCTTGCCACACCATGAATAGGGTTTACGATTGCATTGATATCGGGATTAGCCCACCGCTCCGCATCTTGACATCCCCTCCCGTAGGAAACGGAAGGCAAGCTGTCGCTGCGGGGCTTCCCCCTCCGTGGGTCACTGAGTGACGTCTATTCCGGCTTACCCTTTCATCACGGGCTATTTTTGAATTTCAATGCAAGCTCGATATCGGGATTAGCCCTCCGCTCCGCATCTTGACATCCCCTCCCGTAGGAAACGGAAGGCAAGCTGTCGCTGCGGGGGTTCCCCCTCCGTGGGGTCACTGAGTGACGTCTATTCCGGCT
>JABLXV010000014.1 GCA_013177895.1 Brevinematales bacterium
ATCCTGTTAGACTGGTTAAGATTCCTTTTGGCAAATATTACCGGTTCGCTTCTCTTTACCGCTGTAATAATCGGATGGTTTTCGAGCGGAAGAAGATGACCGGCGGGGAAATTCTGAAATTTCTCGTTGTTTCCGTTATCACAATAATCGGCGCCGGTTTCCTGTTTATTTTCCCTATCAATGAAAGCATTCCCGCTGAGGATATTACCTTTCTTCTCATCGTACCGATGGCATGGGCGGCGGTAAATTTTACCACCCGGGAATCGATGACCTTCTTTATGATGGTGGTGATTATTGCGTTAATCGGTACATTATTCGGGCCGAATACCATCATCAGCCAAAAATTCCCGATTATTGGGCTGGGCTATATGACAACCGGGTTCAGCTTGACGCTTCTGATACTCGGCGCTATCACCCGTGAGAGGAGGAAGATACAGGGCGAACTGGTTCGAACGAGCGAAGAATTGGACAAGTACTTCAATTCCGCGCTCGACCTTCTTTGTATCGCGGATATTCACGGATACTTCAGGAAATTGAACCCGGAATGGGAAAACACGCTGGGATACTCCATCGGCGAACTGATCGGTAAGGACTTCATCAGTTTGGTGCATCCCGACGATGTGCAAGTAACGATAGATGCGATGCTGCGTCTTTCCGGGCAGAATACGGTGCTGAATTTTATCAACCGTTACCGTCATAAAAACGGGTCGTACCGTTGGATCGAGTGGCGGTCATTCCCGTTCGGCGAGAGTATCTACGCAGTCGCGAGGGATATTACCGAACAGAGAATAGCCGAACAGACGCTGACGGAAAGCGAGGAGAAGTTCCGCACGTTTTTTGAGACGATTACCGAGGGAGTCGCGCTCCATGAGATGGTCTATAATAAAAAGGGCGATGCGGTGAACTACCGTATTATCGACGTGAACCCCGCGTTCTATAATCATACCGGGATCGAGTCGGCTGCCGCGATAGGGAAGCTCGCGACCACACTCTATGGAACTCCCGAGCCTCCGTATCTGGAGGTTTACAGCGAGGTGGCGCGTACCCGTGTGCCGTACCGTTATGAGACTTATTTCCCCCCGATGGAGAAGCATTTTATGATATCGGTCATCTCTCCGAAAGCGGGTCAATTCGCGACCGTGTTCGAGGATATCACCGAACGGAAGATGTGGGAAGAAGAACTGAAACAGAAAAATGAGGAGTTGACCCGGTTTATCTATACCGTATCGCATGACCTGAAGAGCCCGCTGGTAACTATCAAGGCATTTTTGACCTATATGCAGGAGGACTATAAAAAGAACGATCAGGCCGCGCTGGTTAAGGATATCCGTTATATCGAAAACGCGGCGGATAAAATGGGGCGGCTTCTGGACGAGTTGCTGGAATTATCGAGAGTGGGCAGGAAAGATACGATCATGCAGGAAGAGTATCTTCAAAGTATCGTTCAGGCCGCGATAGATTTGGTTGCCGGACGGATTTCCGCGAAAAATGCCAAGATTGAGGTAACAAAGGTCCCCGTCATTCTTGTGGGAGATTCCCGGAGGTTTATCCAGATATTCCAGAATCTGATCGATAACGCGGTCAAGTTTATGGGGAAGCAGAACCACCCTAAAGTTGAAATTGGCGTGATGGAAAAGGAAAATAATATTATTATATTTGTTAGGGATAACGGGGCGGGAATCGACCCCCGCTATGCGGATAAATTATTCGGGCTCTTTGAGAAACTGGATTCCGCTACGGAGGGGACGGGTATCGGCCTTGCGCTGGTAAAAAGGATTATCGAAGTGAATCACGGGGAAATCTGGTTTGAGTCCGCGGGTGTAGGACAGGGTACGACATTTTATTTTACATTAGCGGGAAGCAGGATAGATAAAAAGGAGGGATAAGGCCTATGACCGGAGAACCGATTTTAATTCTCTATGTCGAGGATGATCCGGCTCATGCGGAAATCGCGATGCGGAATTTAGAAAAATCCCGGATAGCGAATCGGATATTTCATGTTACCGACGGGCAGCAAGCCTTAGACTATCTATTTCACCAGGGTAATTTCACTGATCCGGCGGCACACCCGCGCCCGCATCTGATGCTTCTCGATCTTCGCCTGCCGAAAGTTGACGGTCTCGAGGTAATGAAGCGGATAAAGTCCGACCCCGAATTTTCCGATCTCCCTGTGGTAATACTGACCACCTCCGATGCGGAATCGGACATCATCAAGGCTTATTCCTATAAGGCTAGCAGTTATCTGGTCAAACCTCTCGATTTTTCAAAGTTCAACGAATTATTGGAAGCGTTCGGTTTTTACTGGCTGATGTGGAATAAATATCCGCGATAGAAGAGGGATGAATGACAAATCAACCGTACACGATGCTGCTTGTCGAGGACGAGGATGCGCATATCGAGGCGATCACCCGCTCGATGAGTGGCGTGTCCCGGCAGAATAAGATCATCGCGCTGAAAAACGCCGGGGAATTCCGAAAAGCGGTCGCGGATAATCGGGCGTTCGACCTGATATTGCTCGATATGAATCTGCCCGACGGTAACGCGATTGACCTGATGACGGAACTCGAGATCGGGTCGAGGTGGCCTGTTATTATTATGACCGCCTTTGGGGACGAAGAACTCGCGGTTCGCGCGATCAAATCCGGGGCGATAGATTATATTGTCAAATCGGAAGGAACATTCCGGGATATTGGAAAAACAGCGGAACATACCCTGCGGGAGTGGGAGAATATCCAGAAAGGGAAAAAAGCGGAAATGGCGCTCTTTGAGAGCGAGGAGCGGTTCAGGAAGCTGATCGAACTGTCGCCAATCTCGATCATTATCGGACGTGACGGAAAGGTTGAGTATGTAAATAAAGCTTTCAGTAAAATGATTGGGGCGGGTGAGAAAGAGATTAGAGGAAAAGATTATATCAGTTTTATCGCCCCTGAAGAAAGGGAAAGACTCCAGGAATATTCAATCGCGTGTGCGCAGGGAAAGAGCGTCCCGACGGTGTATGAAACATTGGGATTACGGGCGGACGGGGTAAGAGTCCCTATTGAGATCAATGTTTCATCCATAATGCTGGAAAGCGGCCCGGAATCTATCGCGTATGTTGCCGATCTTACCGAACGGAGAAAAGCGGAGGATGCTTTACGCGAGAGCGAGGAGCGTTACCGCGCCACTGTGAACTCGATGGACGTATTCCTCCATGTGGTCGACAGGGATTTCCGTATCATCCTCTATAACGAAGTGCTCGTCGGGATGATGAAAGAACTGGGTTTCCATGAAGAAATGAAAGGGAAAAGTCTTTTCGATGTATTTACTTTCGTACCGGAAAATACTAAATCGATCTACCGGAATATTTTAAAAACCGGCGAAAAATTTACCGATGAACAGAGCATTAAAGTAGATGAAAGAATAGTCTGGTGCGAGACCCGCAGAATCCCCATCAGGGATGCCGACGGGCAGGTGGCCGGGATAATCACAATTATTATCGATATTACCGAACGGAAAACGATGGAGAACGCGCTCAGGGAGAGCGAAGCGAGGAATAAGGCTTTGCTGGAAGCGATCCCCGATATGATGTTCGTAATATCCGAGACCGGGGAAATTCTCGACTATAAGGCGGTCAATCAAAGCGATCTCTATGCCTCTCCCGAGAGGTTTCTCGGTAAAAACGTTCGTGAAACACTACCCCCGGATGTAGCGGAGCTGACGATTGAGAGAATCAATGCGATAAAAGGAAGGGGCGGTATCGAGACCTATGAATACTCGCTCCAAATGAATGGACTGGAATACTTTGAAAGCAGACTGGTACCCTACGGGGATAATAAATATATCGGGATAATACGGAATATTACCGAAAGAAAGCGCGCCGAGGCGGAACGTATAGAAATGGAACGCCGCTTACAGCATGTCCAAAAACTGGAGAGTCTGGGCGTACTGGCGGGCGGGATCGCCCATGATTTTAATAATATTCTGACGGCGATCCTCGGACATAGCGAACTCGCTCTTTTCGGCCTCGACCCGTTCAATCCCGCCCGGGATAGTATCCGTGAGATCGAAAACGCCTCCCATCGTGCGGCCGAACTGTGCAGGCAGATGCTTGCCTATTCCGGCAAGGGTAAGTTTGTGATCGAAGATATCAATCTCAGTACGCTTATCAACGAGATGGTGAGTTTTCTCAAGGCGGCGGTATCGAAAAAAGCGGTGCTGAACATGAATCTTGAAAATGATATTGCCGGCATTAAAGGGGACGCGACCCAGATACGGCAGGTCGTGATGAATCTGATTACCAACGCCTCAGACGCGCTCGAGGGAAATCACGGCGTAATTACCATAGCTGACGGTACGATCGATTGCGACAAGGAAACCCTCTCCAAGTACTCGTTCGGCGCGGAGCTGAGCGAGGGTCTGTATGTGTACCTCGAAGTCACCGATACGGGTACCGGAATGGATGAGGAGACGATGGTTCATATATTCGAACCGTTCTTTACCACCAAATTTACCGGCAGGGGGCTGGGGATGTCGGCGGTTATGGGAATCGTGCGCGGGCATAACGGCGCTATTTCAATCGATAGCGAAACCGGAAAGGGCTCGACCTTCCGTATTATTTTCCCATCCATCGATAAATCGATGATTGTAGACGAAAATATACCCGAAACATCTCCGGCGATAAAAAAAGGAATGGGGCTGGTCATGGTGGTGGACGACGAGGAGATTGTCAGATCCACTACTAAACTCATGCTGGAGAAACTGGAATTCGAAGCGTTAACCGCATCCGGCGGACATGAGGCAATCCGCCTGTTCAGGGAAAAGCGGGATAAGATCAGAATTGTCATCATCGACCTGAATATGCCTCAGATCGACGGGGAGGAGACCTTGAACGAACTGAGGAAGATCGACCCTGCCGTGCGTACCATCATCGCTAGCGGGTACTCGGAATCCGAACTGAATATGCGTTTCCTCAACCGGGAGAACCTGAACTATATCCAGAAACCGTTCTCACTATCTGAACTGAGCGAAATATTAAAAAGTACCGGGTAGACGTTCGCGGGAAACATTAAACTAGGGGTGAATTTCCTAAGACTAATATTTGACGAATTCGTATAGATAAGTTATAATTTATATTCGATACTTATATATTTACAGGCTTATCCGGTTGACTGCCTGTATAAAAGGGCCCATAGCTCAGTCGGTTAGAGCAACTGACTCATAATCAGTGGGTCCCAGGTTCAAGTCCTGGTGGGCCCATAGTCATCTCAAAACACAATTTGGAGGACGGCGAATGACGTCTCTTGAACAAGTCAAAAAACTCGTGGAAATGCAAAATCTTTACAATCGTGAAAAGGAAATAAAAGACCTTTATAAAGAGCAGGAAGCCCGGCTGATTAAAGCCGAAAAGGAAAACGACAACCTTGTCCAAACCCGCGGCGATATTGAGCTGACGATCAAGGAAATGGACAAAAAGATAAACGAGGAGATCGGTAAGCGCGACGAGATCAACACCCGTATCACCAGCCTCGACGAGGGAAAGGATAAGATAAAGATCGTCCGCCAGATCAAGTCGTGGGAAAAAGAAATGGAGAAGATGCAGCAGGAGCAGTCTCTGATCCAGGCGCAGATCGAGTACGATACATCGAAACAACTCGAATATAAGAACGAACAGGAAAGACTGTCTGTTAAAATAGAAGAGAATAAATCCAGAATAGGCGATTTCCAGAAGGAGATCGATGTTATAAAAGACCAGCACAGCGGCGAACTGAACGAGATAATCTCGAAATCCACCGAAATTCGCAAGACCTTCGGTATCCAGTTCATCGATTATTTCGACAGCATGCTCCATAAGACCAACGGGGCGGCTATCGTGCTGGTCGAGGGCGACGCGTGCTCCGGGTGCAACACTATCCTTCCTACCGCGTTGCAGGGCGACCTCGGCGCGGATATCCGTCCTGAGGATATCGATATGCACCAGTGCCCGCACTGTTTCCGGTATCTCTACTTCGAAGAGTGGATGGAACTCGTAGAAGAGGAAATTTACTAACCCTTAACCAAATTTCCGGCAGGCTGTTCTTCATGTTGTCTAGTGGATGATCGACTCGGATTTACTGCGGGTTGAACTCGCATGCGAGCTGCTTCCCGAAATCGAACGCCTTCAGGTTCATCTCGCGGAATTCCGGCTTGACCATCCCGGAAATCGCGTCCTTCCATGTCAGCTCTTTTACCTCCGGGAGGAGATGGGAGAGATAACCGATAACAAGGACGTTGATCGCCTTGACATTTCCGATCTCGCGCAGGGCGTTTTCTATATCGAGGATACAGAGATTTTTGGTATATTTCTTTAACATCGCGGGAATGTCCTGCGGATATTCCGCCGTCCCGAGTATGACGGGAACCGGGTCAATTTTTATATCGGTGGTTACCGCGTGGCCGTCCTTTTTCAGGAAGTGCACATTCCGCAGCATCTCGAGCTCCTCGAAGCTCATCACGATATCCGCTTCCCCGAGCTTGACCACCGGCGAATAAACTTTATCGCCGAAACGGATGAAGCTGAGCACGGAACCGCCCCGCTGGCTCATCCCGTGGATTTCGTTCTTTTTTACGTCATATCCATGCCGGAATAACGCTTCGCTGATTATTTCCGATGCGAGGATGATGCCCTGTCCTCCTACCCCGCAAAGCACTACGCTTTTCGATTCCATTGTACGTCCTTATAGTTTAATCACCATCATGGTGCGGTCGTCGTGCTGGATTGTACCCTCGCAGAATTCTTCGATCGAGCTGAGCATATTATTCAGGATCAGAGACGCGTTATCCCCGTTCCGGCACGCCTCGAGGAACATGTCCTCCAGACGCCTGTCGCCTATCTGCATCCCCTCCGGGTTGACTCCCTCGATTACGCCGTCCGTGAACATCAGAATTGCGTCCCCCGGCGCGTTGGATATCCCGTCGGCGGAATACTTCGCGTTCTTGAACGTACCGATGATGGGGTTACGGTTGCGTATTTTCACCACGCTGTCGTCCCGTTTGGAGTAATAGAACTGATCGGTATGTCCGGCGGATATATAAGTCAGGTTGTGGTCTTCAAGATTAATCATACATGAGAATAAAGTCGCGTAGGAGTAAGTGTTCTCGAGGATACGGGTGATACGTTTATTGAGCAGGGTAAACGCCTGCGCGAGGTCGCTGATCTGGTTTTCCTCGATAATCTCCTTGACCTCGACCTTCAGCATCGCCCATATCATAGCCGCGTAAATCCCGTGGCCGGACGCGTCTCCGAGTATCATTAATATCTTCTTTTCACCGATCTGGTAGAAATCGTAATAATCCCCGCCTACGCTCTGCATGGGCATATAGGATATTTCCATATCGACATGTTTCTGTATCTCGCGCTGTTTTTCTATCGGCAATAAGGAGAACTGAAGCGACTGCGCGGTGCGGACCTCGTCGAGTATCTGTTTATTCAGGGTGCTTAATTTGCGGTTGGTTTCCGACATACGGGTCATCACGCTCATATATTCGAACATCAGGTTCAGGGATAACCCGAGACTGAGGAAAAAGATTCCGTACATGAAGAACGATCCGTATTGTGTAGTGATGGTTTGGCTGACAAACATACGGATCAGAATTTCAATCAGCGCGAATATCACCGGCACAATCCCCGTCCACAGGATCGTCTTGAACCGTAAACGGTTCATCGGGGTGATTTTCCCCTCTTCCTTTTTAAGGAGGCGGTAGAATTCGATATATTCTATAATTGCTATAATAACGAAGAATGCCGGGTAGATCAAACCGGTAAGGCGGTAAGTCCCGGTATCCATATCGATTACCAGATTGGTAAAGATTATGAGTACGATAAAGACCGCGCTGATTCCCGCCATCAGCAGAAGGTATTTCCGTGTGGATTCCTTATACTCGTCCGTCTCCACGAAAGTCATATCCTTGATCAGGATAAGGATAAAGCGGAGGAGAAGCACATAGAACGACAGGAGGATGACCCCCGCGGAGAGTTTAAGCCGGTAGAATACAACCTGAAGATACGGGTCGGTACTTAACATCTGAAGGCTTCCCATGATGCCGTAGGCCATAATGGAAACCCCGATCAGCGCGATATAGACAACGTCCGACTTGTTTTTCTTGGCGTCGGTGTTCGCCAGCAGGATGAAGTAGAAGACAATATACTGCACACATAAAAAAAGCCCGAAGGATGCCCCAACGATATAGGAGGCGAGTTCAACGTTCATTTATGTTCCTGTTTTTATTAGTTCGGCTAATTTCCGCATTTTCGGCTCTGAGATGATACATATCTCGTCCGCGATAATCACCGACGGTTCGTCCGCCGCGAGTTCTTCCAGTACGGCGGCCTTGAATTCCCCGACCGTCCGCGGGCTGATCTTGATCTTCCGTACCCTGCGTACACCGAGACCCTTGATCACCTGTTCCATATCCGCCCGTTCGTTCGGCTGGAACGCATTATCGAAGCCTGTATTCGGGCTGGGCTGATGCCCCGTCATAGCGGTGATCCGGTTATCCAGTATAATCAGCGTGATCGGCGTACGGTTGTAGACCGCGTTGAGGAGGCCTGTCATCCCGGAGTGGAAGAAGGTCGAATCCCCGATGACAGCCACCGAGTTCGCGAGGGTCCGGTGGAGCCGAGACGCCTTCTTGAACCCGATCTCGTTGCCGACGCTTGCGCCCATACAGATCGTCGTATGCATCGCGTTATACGGCGCGAGCGCCCCTAAAGTATAACACCCGATATCGCCGAGCACCGTACATTTCAGGTCGCGCAGAGCCTCGAACACCTGAATATGCCCGCACCCCTTGCATAACTGCGGGGGACGCGCGGGTAATCCGGTCTGTGGGGAAATTTCCCCGTCGGTAATCCCGAACGCCTTGCGGATGATGTCGATCGAAAGCTCGCCCTCGGAGGGGATAATCTCCTTCCCGGTCAGCTCGATTCCCCCGGCGCGGAGCTCTTCCTCGATCAGCGGATCGAGTTCCTCTATAACGTAAAGCTTTTTTACTTTTTTAGCAAATTCTTTGATCCTTTTAACGGGAATGGGGTACATCGCGACCTTGAATACGCTCGCGTCGGGTAACGCCTCCCGGACATAGTTGTACACGAACCCGTGGGTGACAATCCCGATATCGGCGCCGCGGATCTCTTCCTGATGATGCGCGAAGCTCTCGGAGTATTCCCGCAGCATCTTGTAACGTTCGAGCACCTTCGTATGCTGGGGGCGCGCGTTCGCGGGAATCATGACATATTTCTTCGCGTTCTTACCCTCGTCCAACGGGGGAAGTTTGCGGGTTTCTTTTTTGATCTCCACAGGGGTTTTCGTATGGGCGACACGGGTCAGGGTGCGGAGGAGCACGGGGGTGTCGAATTTCTCGGAGATATCGAACGCGAGCGCGGTGAACTCCTTAGCCTCGTTACTGTCCCCCGGTTCGAGGGCGGCGATCCGCGCGAACTTCGCGTAGTTCCGGGAATCCTGCTCGTTCTGCGACGAGTGCATCCCCGGATCGTCGGCGACTACGATAACCAGCCCGCCGGTTACACCGGTGTAGGACACGGTCATCAGCGGGTCGGCGGCGACATTCAGGCCGACATGCTTCATCGTGCAGATGGAACGCACCCCGGCGATGGAGGAACCGATCGCGATTTCCAGCGCGACCTTCTCGTTGACGCTCCATTCGGAACTGATATCGGGATATTTCTCTCCGATGGTTTCGATAATTTCGGAACTCGGAGTACCCGGATACCCGGTCGCGACCCAGACGTTTGCCTCATACGCGCCCCGGGCGATAGCCTCATTTCCCAACATCAATTCTTTCATTAGGGTGCATCCTCCGAATGCTTTTTTGAGTTAATCTTATAGAATACTTGACTTTCTCCCATATGGAGATATATTATAAAGTAGATTGGGTTTTCTGCCAATAATAAAGTGATTAATTGAGGAGAAAAAATGAGAAATAAATTGATTTTCGCCGCGCTTATTCTAGTGGGCTTTTCCGCATGCAGTCTGAGCCCCCAGACCGAAGAGGGGATAGTCTGGCAATACAACCTGGATTACGATATTGTCGCCGGGGTGGCGCAGGTGGGGAATTCCATATTTTTCGCCGACGAGGCGGGAAATATCTATAACGTGTGGATGGATACCGGTAATCTCAGATGGTACCGCACGCTGAGTAACCAGAATATCGTTCTTCTCTATGCGGCGGAAATTTCCTTTAACGACTACTTATTCGTGATCTCCACTAATTCCGGGTCGCCGGAATCGGTATTACGTAAATATGACGCGATAGACGGCGGACTGATCAGCCAGACCAATCTCCCGATACTGCCGTCCGCGAACTATATTTCCTATACGAACGGGTCGCTTCAGACAATACTGCTTCTCCATAGCAAAACCGATGCCGTGAAGGTGGTGATGGACGGTATCTCATTTACAATCACGCCTTATTATAATGTCTATAGCTCCTCTTCCGATATACGGACGATAATTTACGGCGACGGGAATTTTTACCTCTTCGATTATGACGGGACGATTACTAAAACCGATCTGGAATTCAACAGTCCGTCCACCGAATACTTACCAATGAATATCTACGGCTCGGCAGCCTACTTTAGCTTCAATCAGAAATTGTATATCGGGACCAGTACCGGGCTGGTGGTATATAACGCTGTAACGATGGCGCATCTGACGGAAGAAGATGTCACGAGTATGGAAGTAAAGTACAGCCCTATTTACATTAACCCGATCTATAAAAAGATGTATATAGGGTATTCTAAGTTCAATAATCCCGGGATAGGGAAATACGATATTACCGGCGCTGTTTCTCAGGATTGGTTCTACCGCTCATTCGACCCTATTACCTATTCGCCGGTTTATTACTCCGAGATGCTCGATGTGATTGCCAGTATTGATGATTACGGTTCGATCAATATTGTAAACGCCCAGACCGGCGCGTTGTTGTTTAACAAGTACCTCGGGGTTATTACCCGTCCGTACCTCAAATGGGCGAAGGACTACTATGGTAAGACGGTATATATTCCGGTGAACAATCCCTCGCGTGTATTCTGCTACAGCCTGGATTATGCCCTATCCCAGCAGAACTAGCCCGCTGATAGAGCATTTCCCCTCATACCGGGCATTTCCCCTCATACCGGGCATTTCCCCTTATTCCGGGCATATCCCGTCATACCGAGCTTGTCCCGTCATACCGAGCTTGTCGAGGTATGCATGTTTCAGGAATTGCATTGTTTTTCGTCATTATCCCTCGACATGCTCGGGATGACTCTTCCGTTTCGCGGAAGCGTCTACTGTCATCACGAGCGACCGAAGGGAGTGCCTCAAAGGGGTACAAGCCGAACCATGTCATCACGAGGTCGTAGGCCGAAGTGATCTATAGAGTTACCGACTGCTTCGACTGCGTCTCGCAGTGGCATACTTCTTTTACTGCTTGTAACTTTCCACTTTTAACTTCTCACTTAACTCTTCATTCTCCGCGCGATTATTACGATAGGTCACTTCTAATAATCCTCTTTTCACCATTAGGGTACTAAGGAAAAGAGGATAAGGAAGTGACCATTGGGCGTGAAATAAAGAATTATGAATACAATAATTATAAATGTAAATAGTTTTTGGAACCGCCCGATAATTATAGGTAGGCGAGGAGAATGTATGAATATTCCCGGCATCAATATATTTATCAAATCGTTGACGATATGGCTCCAGACTATGTTCGGCGTGCCCCCTGTGGAGGCGCCGGTCGAGTATGTCGAGACCAATATTATCGTGCTGCTCGAATATGTCCCGAACCCGATGGTGTATATCGCGGGCGGGATATTCGAGATGGGCGATACGTGGAATATGGGGGAGGACGACGAGAAGCCGGCGCATTATGTGCTGGTGGACTCGTTCTACCTTTCGCGCTTCGAGGTGACGTTCCATGAATACGACCGTTACTGCTTCGAGACCGGGAAGGCTCTCCCGCCCGACGACGGGCTAGGGAGGGGCGCGCGGCCAGTGGTCAATATCGACTGGTACGACGCAATCGAATACTGTAACTGGAAAAGCCTCAAGGAAGGGCTATTGCCCTGCTATATTATCGATAAGAACCGGAAAGACCCGAATAACCTCGGGGGGTACGATTCCAAAAAGTGGATTGTGACCTGCGATTTCACGGTCGACGGGTACCGTTTACCGACCGAGGCGGAATGGGAATACGCCGCGCGCGGGGGAAATTTCCCGATGCCGTATGTTTACAGCGGGAGCGACAATCCCGCGATGGTGGGATGGTACGATTTTTCGGAGTCTATCGACCCGCCGTTCCCGGCAGGCCTGAAACACCCCAACTCGCTGGGGCTCTACGACATGAGCGGCAACGTCTGGGAATGGTGCTGGGACTGGTACGGCCCGTACGCCTCGTACACGAATGAAAATCCCGCCGGGCCATTGCAGGGGTATTCGCATGTGATCCGCGGGGGGAGCGTCAATTCCCTTCCCGGGCACCTTCGTATCGCGAACCGGAATTATCCCTTCCCGTATATGAGCTCCTACTATATCGGCTTCCGTCTGGCGATGACCTATATCAAACAGGAATAATCGCCGTTATCAGGAAAATGCCAACGTAACAAACATATGCTAACAAAATCCTTTCCTTGACATTTAGGGAATTATCGCTATAATATAGAAACTTTAACTTCGGGATGAAAATGAAAAAACGCAAGCAGGGATTATACGCGGTCATCGATATAGGGTCGCATTCTATCAGGATGACTATCGGGGAAATAATACGCAAGGGCTGTTTTAAGACGATCGAGCATCTGTGGGTGCCCGTCCTGATCGGTAAGGACACGTTCAGTAAAGGGGTGGTTTCCAGCCAGACGGTACGCGACCTGATCAATGTGATCAAACAGTACCTCGAGGTGATGAAATCGTACCAGATCGAGGACTACAAGGCGATCGCGACCAGCAGTCTCCGCGGGGCGTCCAACGCCGACGCGGTGATGGAACGGGTTTTCAACGCCACCGGGATACGTATCGAAATTATCGAACCCCTTCAGGAAATGCAGTATTTCTACCATTCCGCGCGTAAGCTCCTCAAGGAGAGATACGGTTTCCTGCAGGGCAACAGCCTCATTCTATCCATCGGAGGCGGGTCTACCCAGATCATGCTGCTCGTCAAAGGACAGATCGCGTTCACCCAGTCCTATAATCAGGGCACGCTTCGCCTTTTGAGGTCGTATGATCTGCCGGAGCGTTTTTTCGAATACGCGCTCAGCCCTATCACCATCAATTTTATCAACAATATGAAAAACTATCCTGAGATACAGGGCATCGACTGTTTCGTCGCGCTGAACGACGACCTGATTCGACTGTTCGGGTCGATCGGCGAGGATAAGGAAGTCGAGGATGTATACCGGATTAACGCCCTCCGCTTCAAATCGCTCTGCAAGGAGATCGAGAATCTGACGGTCGAGGAGATCAATAAGAAGTATTCGCTGAACGAGAATGTCGCGGGAACGACGCTGATGGCGCTCCTGATGACCTCGAAATTTTTCGCGCTAACGGAAGCGAAGGATATCCTGTTCCCGAATATTTCAATGTCGGGGGCGATCCTGGAATACCTGACCTGCCATGACGACGGGGAATTGGAACATACGAACGAGGAACTGAGCGGTCATATTCTTTCTTCGGCGGTCTATCTCGGAAGAAAATACCATTTCGCCGAAGAGCACTCCATGCATGTCAAGAAGCTCGCGCTTTCGCTGTTCGACCAGATTAAGGAAACCTTCGGGCTTCCCGATTCGGAACGGATTTACCTTGAGGTATCAGCGATCCTGCATGACATAGGCGCGTTCGTCAATCCGAGCAGTCATCATAAACACTCGCAGGTACTGATAATCTCCAGCGAGATATTCGGGCTGAGTAAGAGCGAAATGAATCTGATCTCGCTGATCTCGCGTTACCACCGTAAGTCGACCCCGAAACCGTCGCACATCGAGTATATGGCGCTCCCGATGAATGAGCGGGTTATTGTCAGCCGTCTCGCGGCGATCCTGCGTGTAGCCGATGCGTTGGATAATATTCATAACCAGGTGGCAGAGGATATTACCGTGAACATGCTGGATAACAAGTGCGAGATACAGGTGAAGATGAAAATCGGCGAGATTGAGTATTTCGATATTGTAAAATCTGCGGTAAAATCGAAAGGAGACCTATTCGAGCTCTTTTTCGGCGTACCGATCAGTTTGGAGATAAAAGTATGATCGATTTGAATAGTCCCCAATATTTCCTGAACCGGGAATGGAGCTGGCTGGAATTCAATAACCGGGTATTGCACGAGGCGTGCGAGGAAGACCGGCCTGTAATGGAGCGCTTAAAATTCCTGTCGATCGTCACCCGAAACCTCGAGGAATTCTTCATGGTGCGGGTGGCCGCGATCAATAAACAGAACGATCTGGAATCCGATGGGAGTTCCGCCGACGGCCTCACACCCGCCGAACAGCTCAAGGGTATAATAAAACGAACCCGGGAGTTCTATAAACGGCTCTATGGGGAATTCGACGAGAAAATTCTGCCGGAACTCCATCAGGCTGGGGTAAAGATTGTCACCGAACCCGCCGGTCTCAAGAAGTATCAGGATTATCTGAAACATGTTTTCCAGACGAAAATTCAGAAGGTGCTGACGCCGCTCTCCGTAGGCCCGACACACCCGTTCCCGCGACTCAACTCCGGCCGGCTGTATATTGCGGCAGGTCTGAAACGCGGCGCGGAGATTCCCGATTCAATAGAAGTCACCGATCTTTCTTTTGTCGAGGTTCCCGCAAGCGCGCTCGGCCGGTATATAAAAATCGAGGACGAGGAAACCTATTTTCCTCTCGAAAGCGTTATCAAGATGTTTATCGGCGATTTATATCACGGATACTCGGTTGAGTGGACTTGTATTATCAGGCTTTCCCGCGATACCGATTTTAATGTCGAAACCGACGCGGCCTCCGATCTCCTGATGCGTATCGAAGAGAAGATTAAAACGATGCATCTGCGGGATGTGGTGAAATTCGAGTACGAGAAGGGGCTTCCCGAAACACGCCTCAAGGAACTGGTGGAACGTTTCGACGTAGTCGGAGATGCGGTCTTCGAGATCGACAGTTTGTTCGATCTTGGGTCTCTCATGGAAATTTACATGAATTCATCGCGGAACGATTTAAAAGAACCCCAGATCAAACCGCTTTACCCGATGGAATTCCAATCCAAGGACTTATTTGAGGTAATCGGCGAGAAGGATGTGCTGTTGTTTCATCCGTATCAGTCATACGATCCGGTAGTCGAGCTGATTGAAAAAGCCGCCGAGGATCCCGAAGTACTTGCGATCAAACTCACACTGTACCGCACCAGTTCTAAATCGGCGATCCTGAAGGGGCTGATAAAGGCCGCCATTAACGGGAAATACGTCACCATTCTGGAAGAACTGAAAGCGCGGGGAGACGAGGAACGGAATATCAGCGCGGCCCGGGCGCTCGAGGACGCGGGCGCTCATGTGATCTACGGGATAGCGAACCTGAAGACTCACACCAAGGCTCTGATGATTGTCCGTAAGGAGCGCAACGGCATCCGCCGTTACTGCCATCTTGCCACAGGGAATTACAACGAGACTACCGCGAAGCTCTATTCCGATTTCAGCCTTTTTACCAGCGATGAACTGATCGGCGAGGATATCTCACAACTATTCAATCTCCTGACCGGGTTTTCGCTTCCGAATAAATGGAACCATGTCGCGGTTGCGCCTATCGACCTGCGGGAGAAGTTTCTTTCGCTGATCCGTCGGGAGACCGAGAACGCGAAGAACCGGATGAACGCGAGGATTATCGCGAAATTGAACACCCTGCTGGATAAGGAAATTGTGCAGGCGCTTTATGAGGCATCGATGGCCGGAGTGAAGATCAGCCTGATTGTACGCGGCGCGTGCGCGCTCAAGCCGGGACTGAAGGGTATTAGCGAAAATATCACGATACACAGTATTATCGGGCGGTTTCTCGAACATGCGAGAATCTACTACTTTTATAACGGCGGCGATGAGGAATACTTTCTTTCCAGCGCGGACTGGATGATGCGTAATCTTAACCGTCGCGTAGAGCTTCTGTTTCCCATCAAAGCGAAGGACGGCCGGGCGATATTGAGCAAAGTGCTGGATATCCAGTTCAGCGATACGGCGAACACATGGATACTCAATTCCGACGGGAACTACGTCCTTCGTATGGATAAAAAACCGCGCGACAGCTTCAAGGAGATAGAGGAATATATCGTTAAGAAGGAAGAGAAAGCGCGGCGGGATATGGAAAAAAAGCTGGAGTTCAAGCCTATCCGTAATCCTGAAAAGGGGCTTTAGTCCCGGGGGGTATCGATGACAGAACCAAACCCCGGAACACCCGCATCGTTCAAACGCGCCCCGTCTATCGACCATTTTCGCGGCCTTGCGCTCGTACTGATGATTATCGTCAACACCGCCGCTCTTTTTAACTCGATACCCGGGTGGATGAAGCATGCGGGGTGGGACGGATTCGCGTTTGCGGACGCTATCGCGCCGATGTTCCTTTTCGCGATAGGCCTTACCTCAGGCGCGTCGTTCAACCGGAGACGCGAAAAACACGGCATACCCAAAACAATCCTTCATTTCCTCCTGCGGAACATTCTGCTGATGAGCTTCGGGCTTGCGGGCACGCTCCTTTTGGGAAATCCGCTGATCGGCGGCGAGGAAATCCTGACATTGATCGGCGCCGCCGGAATCCTCTGTATCCCGTTCTGGTTCATCCCGTCCTATCTGCGGGTAGTTGCCGGCTCGATTCTCCTGGGGGCATACGCCGTTCTATCGGCGGGTATCCTGCATCCCGCGGTCATGCTCTATGCGGACTCGGGACTGGGAGGATGGGCGGCGCTGCCGGCGTGGATGTTCGTCATCCTGTTCGCGTCATGGGTGGGGGAACGTTTCGGCGCGGACAGCCGGGGGAGGCTCGCGGCGGGGATGATTCCCATCGCGATTGTGATGACCGCCGCCGGGGTTTTCGGGAACACGCTGATTCCCGTGAATAAGCATCTCGTCAGTTTCACTTATATCCTTCTTTCAAGCGGGATAGCGCTCGCGGGATATTACCTTTTTTATCGGGTGTTCGACCGGGGCGTGGGAGAATTCCTCCCGTTATCCGCGCCGGGGAAAAACTCCCTACTGATCTATATCACGAGCAGTGTCATAGGTATCATCCTGTCCGGGGAATACTCGCTTCTTATCGCGCTTGCATGGATTTCTTTCAATCTGGGAATGAATATCCTGTTCGCGGTATTCCTCGATAAAAAAAAGCTCACCCTCAAGCTATAAATTTTCAAAACATTCTAACCTTTTCCTATAAATCCAGTCTCATTAAATGACAGCGAAAACACCCCCTTTCTATAGATCCGGCGTTTATGAACATGAAAAAAATCCGCTTCTCATTCGCCTAACACCCGCGGGCATGGCTCGCGGGTGTTTCATTTTACCTTATTCTATTATAAAACTTGATTTTCAGGTTCATATCGAGTAAAATATCTTCTTATATTATAGAAGAAAGTCATCACCCGGGAGGCATGGTTTAATGGCCGATACTAAAAAGAAGGCATCCGCTAAGAAAAAGACGGCGCATCTGAAAAAGCTGGTCATAGTGGAATCGCCGTCGAAAGCGGATACGATAAAGAAATACCTCGGCTCGGGTTATGAAGTCAAGGCCTCGGTGGGGCATCTGATCGACCTGCCGCGTTCCCGTATGGGGGTCAATCTCGAAACGTTCGAGCCGGACTACATCGTGATGCGGGATAAGTCGAAGGTGATGAAGGACCTGCGCGACTCCGCGAAGAACGCGTCCGAAATCATACTCGCGTCCGACCCCGACCGTGAGGGCGAGGCGATAGCGTTCCATATCCGCAACCATATGAACGAGAAGGTGCTGTCCAAGATAAAGAACCGCGAGGTTCCGATACGCCGTATTAAGTTCGAGGAAATCACCCAACCCGCCGTCCTCGAGGCGATCAATCATCCTATCGAGATCGATACCCGCCTTGTGAACGCCCAGCAGTCGCGCCGTGTGATCGACCGCCTGTTCGGTTACCAGCTCTCGCCGTTATTGTGGAAGAAAGTCAAATCCAAACTCTCCGCCGGGCGCGTACAGTCGGTCGCGTTACGGATTATCTGCGAACGAGAGGACGAGATAGAAAAATTCGTCCCGGTGGAATACTGGGAGATCAAGGGACATTTTAAATCGAAGAAACACGCCCTGATCGGCGAACTTTCGAAGATCGGCGGGAAGAAGGCGGAAATACCCGATCAGGCGACAGCCGACCGTATCGAGAAGGAAGTCCTCGCCGGGAAATCCTCGATCGGTAATATCGCGGTGCGGCAGCAGAGCAGGAAAGCCCTGCCGCCGTTTATCACCAGTACCCTTCAGCAGGCCGCGAACAATTTGCTCGGGTACTCGTCCATCCGCACGATGATGATCGCGCAGGAGCTCTACGAGGGTATCAACCTCGGCAGTACCCGTACGGGTCTCATCACCTATATGCGTACGGACTCCACCCGTATCTCCCCGATCGCGATGGAGGCGGTGAGGAAGTATATCGCGGAAAACTTCGATAAAGAGTTTCTGCCCGATACGCCGAATGTTTACGCGAACAAGAAGTCCGCGCAGGACGCCCACGAGGCTATCCGCGCGAGCGATGTGACTCTCCACCCGGATAAAATTAAAAGCTACCTGACTGCCGACCAGTATAAATTATACAACCTCATCTGGCGGCGGTTTGTCGCCTCACAGATGACTCCCTCGCAGACCGAGACCTATACGATCGAGATCGAGAACGGCGATAAGCTGTTCACCGCGTCCGATTCCCATACGGTGTTCGAGGGATACCAGGCCGTGTACCAGTTCTCCAAGTCCAAGAAGGAGAAGATGCTCCCGCGCGACCTCAAGAAGGGCGACGAACTGACGGTAACGAAGATCGACAAGGATCAGAAGTTTACCGAGCCGCCTCCGCGTTATACCGACGCGTCGCTCGTCAAGACGATGGAGGAGCTCGGAATCGGACGGCCGTCCACCTACGCCCCGACGATATTTACCCTCACCAAACGTTATTATATCATGAAGTCCGGCAAGAGCCTTACCCCGACCGAACTCGGGCGGGTAGTGAACCGGCTCCTCGTGGACAATTTCCCCGACCTCATCAACGTGGGATTTACCGCGAAGATGGAGGACGAGTTGGACGAGGTGGAGGAGGGCGGCAAAGAATGGAAGGGAGTCGTCCGTCATTTCTACGAACCGTTTACCCATGTACTGACTAAGGCCTACGAGCAGATAGACAACCTGAAGGGGAGTTTCGACGAGGAGACCGAGTTCGTCTGCGAGAAATGCGGGAAAAAGATGCTGAAGAAGCTCGGACGTTTCGGGTATTTTCTCGCGTGCTCCGGGTGGCCGGATTGCCGGAACGCCAAACCGTTACCGTTAGGAAGATGTCCCAAGTGCGAGACGGGACAGGTAGTCAAGAAAAAGGGCGGCAGGGGAAAATTCTTCTACGGGTGCTCGACCTACCCGGAATGCGATTTCGCGACATTCCTCGAACCGTCGAAGGAATCCTGCCCGAACGACGGGAGCGTCCTTTTCAATAAACGAGAGAAAGGGGAAACAAAACTAATCTGTCTGAAGGAAGGATGCGGATATGAGAAGCCTGCTGAGTAGCCTGATATTCCTCGCGGTGTTCGCCAATGCGGCATTGGCGGCGAACGCCACTGTCAACGAGATCAACGCGCCGATCTATAAAAACCCGATGGTGGAATCCCCGATGGGATACCTTCAGGTCGGGATGAGCGTCAAGATAGAAAAGGAGCAGGGGGATTTCTACCTGATATCCAACGGGTGGCTCCGGGGGTGGATTTCCAAACCGGCGATAGCCCCGGTTCCGGCGGGCGCGCCCAATGTCAAGGAGAAGGTCATCCTCTCCGAGCGTATCTACGCCGAGAGCGGAAAGAACTATCTCGTCTATTACTATAACAACTTTATCTACAAGACCGACATTGTTACTCACGAGGTGGTCTCCGCCCTGGACGTGGGGTCCATCAACGCGATCTATCCGTCGTACGGCGGGGAATACTTCCTTCTAGAGGGGGTGTATACCAACGGGACGGACAGTTATTCGTACCGTGTCGTGAATATCAAGAACGGGAAAAGCATGTTTATCGGGGTGTTCGACCACCAGAAGGCGTATATCTATTCCATCGATTTTACGACTGACGATAAGTATTTCGTGATGAGCTTTCAGTGTGGGACGAAAAAATCCGCGGCGGTTTATGTGACCGAACGCGGGGAGTTTGTCGCCTACGCCAACGGGATCGAATCCGCCAAGTGGTACGGCAGTATCCTGATTATGAATAATAAGGAAAATTTCTGGACGGTCGATTTCAATAAGCGGAACGACGATCCAAATATCGGGGTTCGGCCGGAAAACATCCTAGCCCCGGTCAGCAAGGACTGGATTGTGGACAATCTGGTGGAGTTCGACATATTCGGCAACAATATTCTTATCGCCGCGAAAAAAGGGGTGGTCTCCCTCAATATTACCAATAAAACGGTCAACACTACCCCGTTCAACGGACTCCTGGTCGATTCGTCCGGGACATATAATTATTATCTCGCGAGTTCGGGCGGGATATTGAAAAATGTCGCGAAGAACGAGACTTTGAAGGATTTCTCCGGCGTGAAGCCGAATTATAAGTTCGAACGTTTCCTCGAGGATAAAATCCTGTATTATCAGGTCAAGGACAAAATCGAGACGCTCTATCTTTATAACCCCGTCCTGAATACCAAGTACAAGTATAAGGCGATCAACGAGATCGAAGCGTGGAATTCCCAGGGGGTAGTCGCGGAAAGTGTGGCCGATAAAAATATCGTAATGATCGCGATAGAGAACCCTACCGAGGAAAAATTTTCGTATATCCTGCTGAAGGAGTAGCCCGGTAACCGGTCTTCGCGGGCATGAGGCGGCCTTGCCTATGTGGACTAGTTTTTAATAAAGAGGAATTTCTTCGATAGTTCGATAGTTTTCCCGTCGATAGATTTCGCGCGGATATAGATAAAATACGACCCCGATTTCAGGGTGTTTTTATTTTTGTCGTCCTCCGGCATCCAGAAAAACTCATAATACCCCTGCGAAAGTTTCTGCTGCTTCTGCACATAATGCACAATAGTACCGTATTCGTCGTATACTATCATATCGATTACCGACGGGATTCTGAGGTTGATATTAATCGTCAGGTTCGTGATGCCGTAGAAGCAAAGTTCCGGCCCTATGGTGAATTCCTCAGGGCGGATGATTTCACGCGGGATACGTTTCAGCCCGAACGAGAAGAGTTGCAGATTAGTCCCGTGGAACTCGATCATCAGGTAGATTTCCTTTTTAAATATATTCGTCAGGGTGAGAAACCCGGTTTGAGAGAAATCCTTCTTTACGAGTATTTCATCGCTGACGGAATCCCTGACGATCATAGTTACATAGGAATCGGTAGAACTGTTTTTAATGTTCAGGAAAGCGCTGTACGGCAGGAATTCGGATCCGGTAAAAATGTCGTACGACCTGACCCACGAGTTGGTGGGATCGGCCGCGCTGATGCATTCGCCCTTCACGGAAATATTATCGTAATCGAGAAATAACGCGTAGGGGTTTCCGATCTCGGGCTTGAATTTGATGATATCGTTCTCGCCCCATTCCAGCGCGAATAACGGGATAGCGGCTACCGAAAGTATGATCAGCGAAATGAAATTTCGCACCGGCTTCATTTCTCATGCTCCGACTGCCCGATATAATGCTCGATCCATTCGAGGTTCCGATCGGTTTTTTCCTCGTCCGCCATTTCTTCCTCTTCTGCTTTTTTCGGGGCTGCCGGGATATCTATCACAACATTTTTATTCTCTTTTTTGAGCAGGGCACTCTCCGATTTCAGATAGGCCGACACCCGACGGTCTATAAAGTAGATAAACACGCCCATAGCGCAGAAGAGCGCCAGTTTCAGGAACAGGAGGAGGTAGCTGACGAAGCTGCGCGACGGGTAGACGACACCGGCATACCCGATATTAAATTCCCCGACTTTCAGCGGTATCTTTTTCAGGATATTGAACCCGGTGTATATTTCGTCTTTTGTCTGTAATTGCTCCTTGTATTGGCGGAATTCGTCGATCGAGAAACGGTCGTTGCGGATCAGCGTATCGCCGATATAGATGAACGCGGGCATGGGGTTACTTTTTATCAATTCGGCAAGCGCGCTGAAATCGTACAGCGCGATGACCTCGAAGTCGAAGTCGAGGAACGGGTCTTCGCCCTTCCTGATGAGGCCGTAGAGGTTCTTAAAGTTCATGGCGATGATCCGGTTCGTGAATTCGTAAAACTCGATCTGGAAACTTTCCGACCCCGATTTATAGATCACGTTCAGCTTTTTATCGATAATGATCAGGTCTTTGAAATCGGAGTAAGGGGCGAAGTACTCGTGGGTAAGGTCGCCGATCTCGGTGAGTTCCCGCGAGACGCAATAGTAAAAAATCTGGTCGTAGAATCGCTGGTCGGTGGTGTATTTTTCCAGAGTGTGGGAACGCTCAATCATCAGCATATTCATGTTGGTCTGAAACTCAGTTACCTGCGCGATAGTCTCGTTAAAGTAGGGGTCGTTCAGGAAAAATCCCCTGATGCCGAGGTATACCGATATGACCGCGCCGGACACGGGGTTGCTGTCCGCGATCGTCTTGCCCTGCTGGAGCGATTCGAAGACCACGATATTGACAAGGAACACGATCAGCACTACGAATAGAAAGATTTTTATCCCCAGGTAAATTCTCGACATACCCCCGCCTATAATCCGACTTTGTTCCGTATCATCCGCACGCATTCCGCGAGCGGCGTTTTCCCGGTATCTATCACTACTTCCGCGACTTCTTCATAGAACGCGCGGCGTTTATTTAAAAGTTCTTTAATCTCGTCCATCGGATCTTTCCCGGTCAGGGACGGACGGTTCGTATCCCGGTGTATCCGTTGGAATATCACTTCGGGGGACGCGGTCAGGTACGCGCGGAAACCCCGTTCCATTATTATCCGGCGGTTTCCCTCGCTGAGGATAATCCCGCCGCCTGTGGAAATCACCGCGCCGTCTCCCGACGTGACGTTTGCGAGCGCCGAGCTCTCCATCTCCCGGAAACGCGGCTCGCCGTACTCGGCGAATATCTCCGGGATCGTTATCCCGTTCGCGCGCACGACCTCATCGTCGGTATCGATAAAACGGTATCCCAGTTCGGCGGCGAGTTCCCTGCCGAGCGTGGTCTTGCCGGCGCCGCGGTATCCTACGAGGATGATATTCATACCGCCGGCCTCATCCCGGCGACCAGGAAAATATTCCCGGCCAGTATAATCAGCACCGCCACCCCGCCGATCAGGAACAGGCGGTATTTGATGAAGCTGAAATCGGATTCGGGGAACGTGTTCTTGATCTGGTCGTTCACATACTCCTCGTCGTAACGGAAAATCACGGTCGAGGGCAGTTTTTTCCCGTTCAGCGCGAGCAGGTTCGGGTCGGGCTCGGACAGGTGCTTGAGGTGCGTCAGTTGAAGGCGCATATTTTCAAGCTCGACCTGTAGCTTTTTCTTCTCGTGCTCCATCCGGTAGATTTTATCGATCTTCTCGAGATTATCGATAATTCCCCCCTGGCTGAACGAGAAGGCGAACAGTACGTAGAACGCGATTACATTAAAAATAATAAGGTAGATATACTTCATGCCGCATCCTTCTATGGACTATAATAATATTCGGCATAAATATAAATTGGAATTAGAGTTGGCGGGATGCAGGAGGGTGATTTTTTGATTATCGCCTTCCGGCGGTGTATAATGGGATCGCCCTGATTTTCACAAAGGAGCGCGCCGATGGAATGCGGAAAAAGCCGGAATCTGAAAAATTGCGCCTGTAGTTATCCGTCCTGCGAACGGAAGGGGCTCTGCTGCGAATGTGTGGAATATCACAGAAGGAACGACGAACTCCCCGCGTGCTTCTTCCCGCCCGGTATCGAGCGTACCTATGACCGGAGTTACCGGCGTTTCGCGGAGTATGTCGTCGGTATAAAAAAATAGTCCCCGATAGGAAGATTCCCTTGACAGATTTCCCAGCCGGGAATACAATGATATATCAAATAAACAGAGGAGCAGAAGATGAGTGTCCGAATAATTCGAGTTTCAACCCGCGGGGTTGGGTTCTGACGGAGGACACCGTTAGGGAGAGTTGACAAATATTTTCTGTAATTGCGAGGCAGAGCCGAAGCAATCTATTTTTATACTAAAATGAATAAAACAGACTGCTTCGATGCGTTGCATCTCGCAGTGACTGTGATTTCAGTTTGTTAGCGATCCTTACAAGAAGGCTCTTTCACTTTTCAATTTTACCCTTCTTTAACGGTTTCTCCGCCGTGTGACGCGTATTGTTATGGAGGAATCGAATCATGACTATCGACCGGTTAGGATGGAGTCCCTTTTTTGGGGATTCATTCGAGTTATTCAGGCGCGACGGCGCATATCCCGCGAGGATATCCCGCGCCTACTATAACAGTTTCACTATCGCGGGGGAGAACGGCGAGGAGAATGCCGTGCTCACCGGAAACCTGCGCGCGGAATGCGAGTCTGACGGGGATTATCCGGTGACCGGGGATTGGGCTGCGGCGACCCGCGAACAGAATACCCACGCCGCCCTCGTGCACGGTATCCTTCCGCGCCGGACGAAACTTTCCCGGAAATCGCCGGGCAAGAGCTTCGCGGAACAGGTCATCTGCGCGAATATGGATATGGTTGTCGTCGTAGGCGCGTTCGATCTGGAGTGGAATCCCCGCAGAATCGAACGTTTCCTGACGCTCGCGTGGAACAGCGGCGCGGAGCCGCTGGTTGTGCTCAATAAGCTCGACGTCCGCGGCGATTGGGAAGCGCTGCTCGCCGAGACCGAATGCGCCGCCACCGGGGTGAACGTCCTCGCGGTGAGCGCGGAGACCGGAGAGGGGCTGGACGCATTGGAGCGGGCGGTCGCTCCCGGTAAGACCGCCGTGTTTATCGGCTCGTCCGGGGTAGGGAAATCCACCCTGCTGAACCGTCTGTCCGGCGGGGCGATTATAGCGACCGGGGAGGTGCATGCTAAAACCTCGCAGGGCCGGCATACCACCTCCACGCGCGAACTGACCGTCTTGCCGAACGGCGGGATTGTGATCGACACCCCGGGACTGCGGGAGATCGAGCTATGGGCGGACGAGAGCGCGCTCGGGAACTCGTTCGCGGATATCGTGGAAATCGCCCGGGGATGCCGTTTCAGCGACTGTTCGCATACGAACGAACCCGGGTGCGCGGTGATGGAAGGGCTTGAGAACGGTACGATCCGGCGCGGGCATTATGAAAATTATGTCAAACAGCGCCGGGAAATACGTTATCTCGAACGGCTCGGCGACGCGAACCTGATGCGCGAGGATAAGGAGAAGTGGAAAAAGATCGGTAAGTTCCAGCGCGAGATCGAGAAGCGCGGGAAGGGAGGACTAGGATGAATATGGAAATGTTTTTTGAGGTGCATACCGGCGAGACCCGCGAGGGTCCGGGCAGTCTGGAAACGACGCGGAAGGCATTCTCATATATAAAGGGATTAAGTAAGAATTCGGAGATACTTGACGCGGGGTGCGGACCGGGATGGCAGACCCTCGAACTCGCGCGGCTATGTCCGGCGCGGATTACCGCAATCGACCTGCACCAGCCATTCCTCGATCTCTTGCGCCGAAACGTCGATGCACGGAGTTATGCGGACAGGTTTACTATACGGAATATGTCCATGGGCGAAATGGATTTCCCCCCTGAATCATTCGGCCTGATCTGGTCTGAGGGTGCGATCTATAATATCGGGTTCGCGCACGGTATCCGCGAATTCCGCAGGTTTATTAAAACGGGCGGGTATCTCGCTGTCTCGGAGGCGTCATGGCTGAAACCCGGCGCACCCTGGGAGATCAGGGATTTCTGGAACGCGGAGTACCCGGGGATCGATACAATCGATGGCAGTCTTGAAAAGCTGATAGCGGCGGGATATGAACTTGTCGCGCATTTTACTCTACCTGACACCGACTGGTTCGCATATTATGACCCGCTAAAGGGAAGGCTTGATGAGATGATGCGGCGGCACCCGAACGACCCTGATGCGAAGGCATACTACGCGATGGAACGGCATGAGTATGAGTTGTTCGATAAGTACCGGGAGTGGTACGGGTATGTATTCTATATCGCGAAAAAGTTGTAGTTCATAGTACAAACGCAGGTAAAGAGAGGTTAACCCCTCTCTTTACTTTTCTTTATATAAAGATTCATGATTCCGTTTTCTATAAACTCTTCTTCATAAGGGGTGATGAACTTGTCCAGAAGTTTAAATCTTTCAAGATTGTCCATTTCTTTTTGGGATTTCATATCGTACTTTTTTGACATATCTCTTCTGCCAAGTTTATCGGACAGTTCTTCCCAGAAGTATGACTCCTCATAATTACTCAGAATATCTTCAAAAATGAATTCCTCGAATTGACGATTCGGGTAAAACTTTCCTTCATGTTTGTTGAAATCCTCTTCCGAATGAAAATCTTTACAGAAAGCGGTAAAGTATTCGAAAAGGTCTGAATATTCCTCCGCATTAAAGTCCAGTTCCGGGTTTTCTTCCTTTACTGCCTCTGTAATTATATCAGCCATCGATAATGCGCGGGTCAGTACCTTATACTGATTTTCGGATATCTCTACTTTCATGGCGTTTCCTCAGTGAATAAAGTTTTACTTGACGACCATCCGGTCGATACCGTTCTTCTCGAATTCCTCGGCGTACTTGTCGATAAACGGGGACTCCTTCTCGATAATCTCCTCGACTTCCATCGCGTGGAGGGTTTCGTCGCCGTACTCCGCGTGCATATCCCGTGAGGACAGACGGTGGATCAGTTCGTCCCAGAACACGATTTCATCGTAGGATTCGATAATCGACGAGCATTCCTCCTCGAGCGCGTGGGTAGGGATATAGCCCTTTCCCTTCTCGCCGGGGGTGAAATCGCCGGACGATTTGAAGTCCTGAGCGCGGGAGCCGACCATGCTTAAAAGCGACTGGTACTCCTCGTTATCGACGTCCGCTTCCGGGTCGAGCTCGTTCACTTCGCCAACCATAATGGACGCGAGAAATAGCGCCCGTGACAAGGTCTTATACTGCTGTTCCGTAAAATCGATAGTCATATTTTATCCTTAGTGAGTTTTTGATAAATAAATTTCTTTTGATAACTTTTTTCGGTTTCCGACACGGTTTCCTTGAGAATATCGAAATAGGATCGGATATTGTTACCGGCTTTTTTATATAGTTTTTTCTGAACCAGTTCCATTTGCTTGAGAAGAATATGCGTCATTTATTTCCTCTCCTATTATTATCTTTTTTTCGCGCGGCGGCGAAGTAAAAGTTCTATCTTCCTGAAATAATCCATCGTATCGTTGATCTCCGCGTAATCGAGCGAGAGTTTCGCGAACACCTTGCGGTAATAGTCGCGGTACCTCGCGATCTCGGAATGACGGTGTTCTGAGAGGTCGATCGTGCGGGTCTCCCCGTTCTCGATATCCTCGACGTCTATCAGCACCGGGAGTTTGCCCCCGCCGCGTAACGTTAACCGTTCCTCCATAAAGTCGTTCACTACTATCGGGATAACCTCATGTTTCTTGCATAGCCCGATGAGGGGTTTCTCGTACCCCGCGTCGAGGAAATCGGACATCAGGAATATGATGGCTTTTTTCTTCAGCAGGTTCATCATACTGAGGAGGGAATTCGCGATACTGGTGCCCTTCAGCACCGGCGGGCTGTACCAGCAGTCGCGGATAATCCGCAGGAGATGGGATTCGTTCTTCAGGGGCGGGACGACCTTCTCGATATCCGAGCTGAACAGGACGAGTCCCGCGCGGTCGTTATTATAGAACGACGCGAAGCCCAGAAGCGCAACGACCTCCGCCATCACCTGGCGCTTGGCCTTGCGGCTTCCGAAGAACATCGAGTCGCTGATATCGACCGCGAAAATCACGGTCAACTGGCGGTCTTCTATATAGGTCTTGATGAACGGCTGATTCATGCGCGCTGTGACATTCCAGTCGATATCGCGGACATCGTCGCCGGGATTATACCCGCGCACTTCGTTGAACTCGATGCCGCGTCCCTTGAAAACGCTGTGATAATCGCTCTGGAGCGTATCCGCGACCAATTTCCGCGCGCGTATCTCGAGGTTCTTGACCCGTTTGATAATCTGGTTAATGGGGATTTCAGGCTGGCGTTCCATAGTTAACCCTGCTTCGTTTTTTCCTGCTCGTCGTCGTCCGTCATCTCGAGGATAGTGGCCTTAGTAATTACACGCCCCTTCTCGTCGAACTTCGCGGCGGATTTGTTGAATTGCCGCTTGAGCTTCACGTTCCGGTAGAACAGATAGCCGCCGTAACCGATTATCGCGAGAATCACGATGAGAATCATGACCGGCGACAGCCAGACAATGAAATAGAACAGTACGAGCAAACCGACGATGGTGATGACAAGGTCGATACCGTCGAAACGGTACATAGGCGATACTCCAAAAGATATAGTAAAGTATAATATAATTAGTGCGGAAAGTCAAAGTGCTGCGCACGCTAATCCCGATCTGCGGGCTGAATACCTTAGTGAGGTGTTCAACCGTGATGCAAACGCGATATAGGCATCTCGACTGCGCTCGATGACCGATGGGACACCCTTCGACTACGCTCAGGGTGACGTGCGTTTATTTAGGGTGATGTCATTTTCACTGGGGTGACGGTTCTTCCGTTTAAGGATGTGTTGACGAACTAGTTTTTGTCATTGCGAGGCGTCATGGTGAGCTTGCCGAACCATAGCCGAAGCAATCTATTTGGAGGTTTCACCGACCGCTTCGCTCACGCTCGCGGTGACACCCTTCGACTGCGCTCAGGGTGACGCGGCGTTTGCTCAGAGTGACGTCATGTTTGCTCAGGAGGACGGTACTTCCGGTTCGGGGGTTTCCGCTTCGGCCAGGTCGATTCCGCAGATACTCACGTGTTTCTGATTGTCAATCAGCATAAGCCGCACGGTATCGTTCCGCGCGGGGAAAAGCATCACCTCGCGGTATTCGCCTAATTCTTCACGGTTGATATTGAGCGTGGTGTTCGCGTCGTCCCCGTAGCAGATAATCTGGATATTCCCGTCGAGGCTGGAATAAAAATTCCGTATCCTTCTGAGCGCGATCATCTCGAAATCGTCTATATTGATATTGGCATAATTATGGTCGAAGGTATAGATAAAACGGTAGCCGCCGTCATGATTATAAAATACCGGGAGCGCGCTGATGGAGCTGAATCCCCCGTGGAGCTTCCCGCCGATATTCAGGTAATACCATCCCCGTTCGATATAACTGAACGCGAATTTCCGCCCGTCGGAGGATACCTCGACATGGTTCAGGGCTTCCCCCGCCTCGTAGGTCTCCCCCATGAACGATACCCGCCACGACCCGTCATGGAAATACCCGATGATAGTTTCGCTCCCGTCGCGGGAAAACGCGATGTCGAATATTTCGTCATATCCGCCGATCTCCGCATCGTTCACATGCGCGAACCATTCGCCGGGCTCGCCCTCCTCCTCGTCGTATCCAAGGTTATAGATATAAGCGAATTTCGACCCCTCGGGGGAAAACACGATCGTCCCCGCGGCGTCATAATCCCCGTATTCCTCGCCGTTTATCACGAATTTCCATTTTGTCCCGTTGAAGTAGGCGAACCCGAACGATTTTCCGTCCGGGGCGAACACAGGGGTGTTCATCTCGGGGTAGGGCCCGTAGGTTGCCCCGTTGAGGTGCATCCCCCATGACCCGCTCGCGATAATGATATCGTAGTCGTCTTCCTCGAAGACGGGGTTGTTCACATAGACGACGCAAATCCCATTGCCGTTGAGGGAGTAGTGATGTAGATAGCCGTACCCGCCGAGGACATCCTCGCCGTAACGGACATACCATTTCCCGCCGCGGATAAAATCGTTATCGTCGAACGCGCCACCGATATTGTAGACGTAGATACATTTATCGTAGGCGTTGTCGTACTCGGATACCGTGACGCGGTCGTACGCGGGGGAGTCCTTCCCGTTGATATTCACCTGCCATTTAGGCGGGAGGGGAATACCCTCCTCGTCGTTATACTTTCCCTTCAGATAGTGGAAGCAGAATTTATCGAAATCCGGGCTGACGTCCGGGATTGAAACCTCGTCGTACTCTCCGTACACCTTGTCGCCGATTTTCACATACCATGCCCCGCGAATCACTTCCCCGGCCTTATCGAACAGCGCATTCTCGCAGTAAACATAACAGTACTTCGAGCCGTCGGCGTTGAACCGGATCTCCCGGATATAATCGTGCCCGCCGAATTCCTCGCCGTTGACGGAGAAATACGACTTTCCGCCGCGGCGGTAAACCAGCGCCGCTTTCGTGCCGTCGGCGGTAAGGATTCCTGTTCTGAGCGTCGTGTAATCGGAAACGAGATCGAAGCTGAACAAAGTTTTCAAGGAGGCTTTCTGCATGGTTTAACCCCGGTTTTGTTTTGGTGAATATTATAATACGGTTCGCATAGATGTCAAACCAATGGAGCATCGGGATTACGGGAGATGAGAATTTAAATGTAGATCGATGAACATTATTCGCCGGCACACTTTTTAATCACGGGCTATCTGATGGTTTCGGTATACACACTGAAATCGGGGCAAACACTCACGCGTGAGTTGACGATTCTCGCGTTTTCTACTATAATATTCGATTGCGTTTTCCTTTAACCGACGCACTTTAAATAAAGGAGCTATAGAATGGAGTACTCAAAAACGGTGAATCTGCCCGATACACCGTTCAGCATGAAGGCCGGGCTGACCAATCTCGAGCCGCGTTTCCTCGCCGCATGGGAGAAAGCGGATATCTACACCCGCCAGTTGGAAAGCCGAAAAGACGCAGAAGTCTTTATTTTGCATGACGGACCGCCGTACGCTAACGGCGAGATTCATATCGGTCACGCAGTCAATAAAATTTTTAAAGATATTATTATTAAGTATAAATATCTCCGAGGATACAAGACCCCGTATGTCCCGGGATGGGACTGCCACGGGCTTCCTATCGAGCTCAAGGCGATGGAGCAGCTGGGCGAGGGCGCGAAGGATATGCCCGTCCTCAAAATACTCGGGAAATGCCGCGATTACGCGAACAAGTATATCAAGCTCCAGATGGAGGGATTCAAGCGCCTCGGGGTGTTCGGCGAATGGGACAACCCGTACCTGACGCTCTCGAAGGACTACGAGGCTTCCATCATGGAGGCGTTCGGCCTGCTGGTGGAGAAGGGATATATCTATCGCGGACTGCGACCCATCCTCTGGTGCCCGAGCTGCCGTACCGCGCTCGCCGAGGCGGAGGTCGAATACCACGACCACACCTCGCCCGCGATATTCGTCAAATTCCCCGTAAAGGGACATAAAATACCCGGCCTCGACGGGAAGGCGTTCGTGATGATATGGACGACTACTCCGTGGACGCTCCCCGCGAATACGGGATTGTCGTTCCACCCGGAGGAGGAGTACGCCGCGTACCTACTCCACGGCGAGTACATCATCCTCGCGCGGAAGCTCGCGGACGCGGTACTTTCCCTGCACGGTTACAAGGCCGATAAGGAAATCCCGCTATCCAAGAAGGACCTCGAAGGTATGGATGTCCGGCACCCGTGGATAGACCGCGAATCGAAGGTCGTGTTCGGCGAACATGTGACAATGGATACCGGTACGGGTATCGTGCATACGGCGCCCGGCCACGGTATGGAGGATTATTTCGCGGGTCTCGCGTACCATCTCCCGATGCTGTCCCCCGTGGACGACGAGGGGCGTTTTACCGGCGAGGTGCCCGAATGGGCTGGTATGAAGGTCGGCGACGCGAACAAGGAAATCATCAGGTTCCTCGACGATAAGGGACTCCTGTACAATAGAGAAGACATCAGCCATTCCTATCCGCATTGCTGGCGCTGTAAGGGGCCGGTCATTTTCCGGTCGAAGCCGCAATGGTTCTTCAAGGTGTCCGATAAGGAGCTGTCGAAGAGCGCGCTCGGTTTCCTGAACAGCATCAAGTGGTTCCCGGAGTGGGGCGAGGAACGTTTCCGTAATATGCTCGACGGGCGGCCGGACTGGTGCCTGTCCCGCCAGCGGAAATGGGGCGTGCCGATACCCGCGTTTTATTGCAGGAAGTGCGGCGAGGCGGTCATCGATAAGGAAATAGTGAAGAAAGTGATACCGGTCATCAAGGCCGAGGGCATCGAAGCGTGGTACAAGCATGAGACCACGGATTTCCTGCCCGGCGGTTATAAATGCCCCAAGTGCGGGCATACGGAGTTCGACAAGGAGACGGACATACTCGACGTATGGTTCGACTCCGGCGTGAGCCATTTCGCGGTGCTCGACCGGCGGGACACCCTGCACAGCCCCGCGGATATTTACCTCGAGGGCAACGACCAGTACCGGGGATGGTTCCAGTCGTCCATGTGGATGTCGGTCGCGCTCAAGGGCAGGCCGCCGTTCAAGACGGTCATCACCCACGGGATGGCTCTCGACGAGCAGGGCAGGCAGATGCACAAGAGTCTGATGAACTCGGTGGCGCCTAAGGTGATATACGACAAGTTCGGGGCCGACGTGCTCCGGCTGTGGTTCGTGACCGAGGACCCTACCCATGATCCGCGTATCGGGGACACCATGATCCAGAAGAGCGTGGACGCCTACCGTAAACTGCGGAATACGTTCCGCTATTTGATGGGCAACCTGAAGAAGTTCGACCGCGCGAACCCGATGCCGTATAAGGATATGATGGATATCGATAAATACGCGCTCGCGCTCCTGTCCGGCCTGACCAAACGGGTCGGGGAGTCTTTCGACGGGTACGAGTTCTTCCGGGGCTTCCGCGATATCTATAACTTCTGCGTCATCGATATGAGTAACCGTTACCTCGATATCCTGAAAGACAGGCTGTATATCTATCCCGCCGATTCCCGCGAGGGGCGTTCGGGACGTACCGCGTTGTCGCATATCCTACGTTCGCTGATGACCATGCTCGCGCCGATACTTCCCTTTACGATGGAGGAAGTGTTCCAGAAGCGCTACGCCGCCGAGCCGGAGACGATGAAGGAATCGGTGCATCTCCAGAAATGGATAGACACTCCCGCCGAATGGGACAACCCGGAAATATTCAGGAAGTTCGACGATATAATGAATATGCGCGACACGGTGCTGAAGGGTCTCGAGGAACTGCGTTCCGCCGGGACGATCGGCAATCCGATGGACGCGAAGGTCACTGTGAAGCCCGGGAACGCGGAGCAGAAAAAACTGCTCGATGAATATAAGGATCAGCTCAGGTATTTCTTTATCGTATCGCAGGTTTTTATCGCGGACGAGATTAAGAATCCCACGGTCGAGGAGAACGGGTTTGCCGTACTGGCGGAACCGGCGGAGGGCGCGAAATGCGACCGTTGCTGGAACTTCTCCACCCATGTCGGCGAGGATGCGGATCATCCCACGCTATGTGAACGCTGCGCCCCGGTCGTCAAATCGATGCCGGCCGCCGAATAGAAGGAATAACCTATGCAGAAGAAACTGGATTGGAAATGGATCGTTTTCCCGGCTATCGCGCTGGTCGCGGCGGCGTTCGACCTGATCACGAAGCAGATCGTCGTCAGCACGCTCCCGCCGTCGCAGCCCGTGGAGTTCCTCGGGATTTTCTGGCGGTGGACGTTTATCCGTAATACGGGGGTCGTGTTCGGTATCCTGAGCGGGCTCGACGTATCATGGAAACCCGCGATGCTGGTCGGAACCAACCTGATCGTGATGACGGTGGTCGTGCTGTTCTACAAGAACCTGTCGAAATATATCAGGGACGGCAAGCCGGAGATTTGGGGGCGCACCGCATTAATGATGATTTTGGGCGGCGCTATCGGTAATCTGGTCGACCGGATTATCAACGGGTCTGTGGTGGACTTCATCGACTGGGGTATCAACCCGCAGGCGCGGTTCTTTATCTTTAACGTCGGCGACTCGTTTGTCGTAGTGGGGAGTATCCTGCTCGCTATCCTGTTCCTGTTCTTCGAGAAGAAGCAGGATAAGGTGAGTACTCCTGAAACGAAATAGTCAGCAATGTCATGGTTCGACTAGCGCTCACCATGATAAATGATTACTGATAGAATATCATTCCGCGCTAAAAGTAATGCGGCGAACAGCCGACGGCGCGAATCTCAGAATATTAAACCGCATGCCTCGCAATGACAGGAAAAACCGTAATAGTTCGGATAGGGAGTAATAATGGCGAACAAATTTGAATGGAAGAATATTATTATGCCGGCCATAGCGGTTTTCGCGGCGGCGGCGGACCTGATTACGAAGTATCTCGTGACGCTGAATTTAACCTTCCATCAGCCCGTCCGTTTCCTCGGGGATGTGTGGCGATGGACATACACCCATAATCCGGGTATCACGTTCGGGATGCTCAGTAACTTGGACGCGGCGTGGAGGCCGGTCATTCTCGTGATAACCGCGCTCATCGCGCTCGGGGTAGTGATCTATTTTTACCTGAACCTGTCGAAGTATATCAAGGACGGCAGGCCGCAGGATGTCGGGCGTGTCGCGCTGATGGCGATTATCGGCGGGGCGTTCGGGAATATTATCGACCGCGCGTATAACGGGTTTGTGGTGGACTTCATCGACTGGGGGCTGAACGACCAGATCCGGTGGTACACGTTCAATGTCGGGGACGCGTGCGTCGTCTGCGGGAGTATTACTTTAGCGATACTGTTCCTGTTCTTCGAGAAGAAGCAGAAAAATATCAAGAGTGAACCGGCCGAAGTAAAAAACTAATAAAATAAAAGCTGCCGTAGGGCAGCTTTTATTTTGCCCGCCTCTATTCAAACCATCAAGGAGCTGCGGCGGAATAACCGGAATTATACGGAATAGTCACAAATTTACTGTTCCCATAGGCAATTGAAGTCCACATAGCTGAAATAGGTAGGGTTCGCGCGGTCCATGTAATTCCGTCGGGCGATGTGGCCGCCTTGGTTGAACCGCTTCCGCCAGCCACCAAGGTAAAGATCCCGTACCCATAAGTAACCGAACTCCAGGGTTCAGTGCTTGGCAGCCCCCGTATCGTCCATGTGATCCCGTTGGTTGAAGTATACACGTAGTTCAGACCCGGTCCTACCGCAACAAATAACCCGTTGCCGTATGTTACCGATGTCCCATATACGGATGCACCTGGAGTCCAGTTATACCCGTCGGAGGAAATTGCTGCATTACCCCCGGAAGGCACCGCGACAAACAATCCGTTTCCATAGGTAACCGATTGCCAGTCGGCATCGCTGTTTATTGAAGCGACTGACCAGTTTATCCCGTCGGGCGATACCACGATATTTGACGAGCGAAATCCAACCGCGACGAAGACGCCGTTCCCATAAGTGACCGAATTCCAACTATTTTCTATTGGAAGGAAACGTTTTGTCCAAGTGATCCCATCGGGCGAGGTTACAATATTTGACTCGCTGTAATCAAGCGAGACAAATAAGTTATTTCCATATGCTGTGCAGTTCCATTCACCACTCATGGGAAGATTCTGCGATGTCCAATTTATCCCATCGACCGAAATTGCTGCCTTAGAGGAATACTGTGCCATCGCCACGAAAATTCCGTTTCCATAGACCACATTTCGCCAATTTGCCGTAAACGGGAGAGAACCCAGTGCCCATGTGGCTCCATTAGGCTGTTTAATAATTTTCCATGCCGTGCTGATGTTTGTTTTCCCATT
Organism: Brevinematales bacterium; assembly: GCA_013177895.1. Classification (GTDB taxonomy): domain Bacteria; phylum Spirochaetota; class Brevinematia; order Brevinematales; family GWF1-51-8; genus GWF1-51-8. The sequence goes on from JABLXV010000014.1 coordinate 35,944, forward strand.
GTCGGTAATGGCTCTCGCATAGATGGTATTCGTCCCTGCGGCGAATATCAGGTCTTTTACCCAAGATGTCGTTCCGGTTGCGTTGCTCCATGCACCGCCGTTCACTTGCACCTGTATCTTCGCGACACTGTAGGGAGCGCTGACGCTTGAGGTGCCTAATAATGTGTTAGTAAAATAGTATATATAACTTCCATTTGTAGGTGAAGAAATCGTGATAGCGGGTAATGAGTATTTCATTATTTTCCATGCGGATGATGTATAGGACGCTCCGCTGTTCGCGGTCGCGCGGGCATAAATAGTATTCGTGCCTTCAGTCAGCGTGATATTGCTCGACCATGACGTCGTTCCGTTGACAGTCTTCCATCCTCCGCCGTTCAACTGCACCTGTACATTTGAAATACTGAATGGAGGCATAACACTGGCCAATCCGGATAACGTTATCGCGGCATTAGCTGTCGAACTCCCATTAGCCGGCGAAGAAACAGCTATGACAGGGAGGGAATACTTGATTATTTTATAGATTGACGACTGATTGGTCGCTCCACTGTCGGCGATAGCGCGGGCGTAGACGGTATTGGTTCCTTCCACTAGCATGATATTGCTCGACCATGACACCGTTCCGGGAACCGTTTTCCATGCCCCGCCGTTCAGCTGCACCTGTATCTTCGTGATACTGTAAGGGGCGCCAACACTCGACGACCCGGAAAGGGATACGGATGCGGATTCGGATGCGCTTCCGTTTGCCGGTGAAGTGATTGTTATGGCCGGAAGAGAGTATTTTATAATTTTATACACTGCTGAGGTGTTCGTCTGGTTGTCAACGGAGATGGCTCGGGCATAAATATTATTCGTTCCATCGACAAGCGATATTCCAATAGACCAAGAATTAGTTCCGGCCGCGTCATTCCACCCTGCGCCGTTCACCTGCACCTGTACCTTAGCGATAAAACCAGGTGAATCCACCGATGCCGATCCGTTTATGGTTATACTTGCGTTATTGGTTTTACTCCCGTTAGCAGGAGAGACAATCACCGCGGATGGGATAGGGGAGCGGAAAACTGTAACCTGCTGGGTGATGCTGGAATTCCCGAACATATCTAATCCATATACATAGAATATTTTGTTACCGGAACCCCCGATCGAAAGATTGGTGTTCCATGATAATCCTAAAATCGTCGCGGGTTTGAATACCCCGCCGTTCGTTCTGATCATAACCGATTGAACCCCGGAGTACAAGTCACTGACCATACCGTTGACGGCAAAGATCGATCCTACTTTCTGGTTATTTGTCGGGGTAACTGTATTAACCACGGGGCCTGTCATATCGCGGACTATTTTCCATTCGGCGGATACGTTAGTCTTACCGTTATTCGCGAACGCGCACGCGAAGATACGGTTTGTACCCTCGGAAAGCGCGATTTGGTTCGACCATGAACTTAACCCGCCGGCGATTGTCCAGTTGCCGTTATTGACCTTTACCTCGACCTTGGCGAGTAAATACGGCCACGGTACGCTTGCAGACCCGCCGGTTAAAATATTCGGGACGTTGGTAAGAAGATTAAATGCCGGATAGGTAATCATCGCGGTAGGTATACTTTTTTTCTCTACAATAATAATCTTTGTTTCACTAACATTCCCTTTATCGTCCTCGGCGTAAATAAAATTGGTATGCTTCCCCAATGTAGAAACAGGAAGGTTTGTGCTCCATGACCCGTTGATAACCGGAACATGTACCGGAATTTGATTATCCAGCTGAATCAGTACCGTCATAACCGTACTTCCAGCACCCGACACGCTTCCGACATATTGGATACTTGTACCAACATCCTGATTATTGGTGGGGGAAAAAACGGATAATTCGAGCTGAGTTTTTAGCAGATTACTGATATCACTCGGTTCCAATAGTTCGTTGAATAAGCCGCACGCGGTAGTAGTGTAGATTAAAAAGCCGAAGATTAGCCCAAATGATTTTTTCAAGTTTTCCTCCATACAATGAATAACATATGTATTATAACCTATGTCGTATTATATGTGAATGATTTTATTGAAAAAATTTATTAATTTATATGTGGAACAAAAAATACCCCGCATGATGCGGGGTATTTTTTTACTCAAATCCTAAAGGGATTTCGGTAAATGTCGATGATAAAGTGTAAACAAAACTAGGGACCCTCAACAATCAGATTTCGATTAGACTATATCCTAGCGTAGTAGGGTATCAGCCTATCCCTAACCAAGGAGCCTCAGCACCAGCTGAGGCTTTAAATTTGCCTGTGCCAGCATGGATACATTGGCCTGCGCCAGAATCTGGTTTTTCACAAATTCACTCATCTGCTCCGCCATATTGGTATCTCTGATGCGGGATTCCGCCGCCTGAGTATTCTCAAAAGCGATATAAAGGCCTTTGAAAAGTTTCTCGAAACGGTTCTGATAGGAACCCAGGTCAGTTCTCTGTTTGGCCACTTTTGAAAGCGCCTGGTCGATGATACCGATGGAACGGTTCGCAGTTTCAGGTAATTCCGCGGAAACCTGCAGAGTCTTATCCTGCTGGAGTCCCAAGGCGGCCGCGTTCATAGTACCGATAAATACCTGAACTTTTTGATTCATATTCGGTCCGATATGGAACCACAGACCCGCTTCCTCTTCCTTAATGGGAGCCGATCCTGCCGAAGCGGGAGCGTTCACGTTAGGCTGGGAGAAGCGGCCGAGGAAAATATCCATACCGTTAAACTGAGCCTGCGAAGCGATACGGTTGACTTCGTCTACCAGTTGGTTGATTTCGACGTTGATAAGCGATCGATCCTCCGTACTGTAGACACCGTTTCCCGCCTGCACGGAAAGTTCGCGGATCCTCTGGAGTACTTGCGTAGTTTCTTCCAGGTATCCTTCAGCAGTCTGAAGGAAGGAGACCGCGTCTTCGGTGTTTCGCATGGCCTGATAAAGCCCTTTGATTTGAGTCCGCATTTTTTCCGATACCGCTAAACCCGAAGCGTCGTCGCCGGCTTTGTTGATTCTCAAGCCGGAAGACAGCTTCTCGATGTCGGAGTTCAGGTTCATTTCGGTAATCTTGAATTGTCTGTTCGCGAAAACAGAACTGATATTGTGATTGATGATCATTTCTACCCTCCTTGAAAAAAGTTATCCATCCCTGTGATTGTTGGGGTCCCTAGGTACCGTACTCGCGGGTACGGTTGATGGAGTTAAGGTAGAAGATCACGAGCCTATTACCGTTAAAAACAGATATATCCCGATCAAAGATCGGGAGTTTTATAAACAGTAGTTACCCCGATGGCGGCGGGGTAACTACTTATATTCGATGTATCGTTAATACCTATCCCTGAGGAACCCCCTACCGCAGAAGAGCCAGAACAAGCTGAGGCTTCTGATTAGCCTGAGCAAGCATAGCAGTCGCGGCCTGAGTGAGTATCTGATTCTTTACGAAATCACTCATCTCAGTAGCCATATTGGTGTCGCGAATGCGGGATTCGGCAGCCTGCAGGTTTTCAGCACCGATCATCAAAGCTTTACCGGTATATTCGAGACGGTTCTGGTATGCACCGAGATCCGCTCTCTGCTTATTCACTTTGGTCAACGCAACGTCAATCAAACCGATAGACATATTCGCGTTTTCAGGAGTGCTGAGGCTTACGATGGTATTGTTAACCGGGTTTTTCATACCGAGAGCGGCGGCGGTCATCGTACCGACGAAGGCCTGTTCTCTCTGGTCCATATTCGCACCGAGGTGGAACCACATACTCGCAGTAGGAGTGTTTCCGATACTCGGCTGAGCGAAACGGCCGGTCAGCATGTTCAAACCGTTAAACTGGGCATGGGAAGCGATACGATCCAATTCGTCCACCATCTGGGAAACTTCCACTTGAATCATCATACGATCGGTAGTGTCGTAGATACCGTTCGCAGCCTGAACGGAAAGTTCACGAAGACGCTGTAAAATATCGGTGGATTCCTGGAGATAACCTTCGGTAGTCTGGATGAAGGAAACGGCATCCTCAGTGTTTTTCACAGCTCGCCATAAGCCGCGAACCTGAGCACGCATTTTCTCAGAGACAGCCAACCCTGAAGCATCGTCGCCGGCTTTGTTGATACGCATTCCGGAAGACAGCTTCTCGATGTTCTTGTCCATTTCGAGCCCATCATTTTTCAACGCACGATTGGCAAAGATTGCGCTGAGGTTGTGATTGATGATCATAAAATCCTCCTTGATATATGAAACCCGGCATCCATGCCGGATTTTTTTTCCGTAAAAAAGCTAAAGGGTTTGTGGAAAGTGCCGAAAATTAAGTTAGAGGAAATAGTAAAAATCCCCATCGAGCAAAACCACACATTCCTTGCTCAATATATCGACGCGTGCCCCGGTAATCTTTATAGTGTTTTTATAAATAATTTTCAGGAAATTTCGGGTTTGATGAAAAATTCGTGAAAAGGTTAGAAATCCTTAAAATATTTTAAGGATTTGAAGGAAAAAAGTATTGACAAAACGTAAAACTACTTTAAACTTAAAAAAATGTAAAAAATCGATGGAGGTTACTAATATGAAGTTATTGAGAATACTTTTCTTATTTGCGATAGTATTGACTGTATCGTCGCAGGGGTATTCGAAAGCTGCATTGGATAAAAGTCAATTATTGGTGTATATTACCAATTCTGCAATAGCATTGACAAACTGGGCAGGATTAAATTATGGATGGGATGCAGATGATAATCTTATAGGCGCGTCTATGGTGTTAACCTATCCGAAATTTTCAACAAATTCAATATCAAATATTACCCAGTATCTCTATCCGCCTAAGACAACAGAAAACAGATGTGAATTATCCGATGACTCTAAAATGTCCAGTGCGAATTCTCAAACTTCTGGAGAAATATTCGGGTTATGGTTCACTTGGGATACAAACGGTTTTTATTATGCGATACAAGGGCAATCGGTAGGGAGATGGAATAATATTTTATTCCTTATTGACCGGGTAACCAATGTCGGCACGCGTTCGATGCAGGATATGAATACTGGATGGAAACGTAATATCAACCTATACCAGTGGGATACCGATTTTTATTTGGGATTTTGGTGCGCAAATGACCAACCCTATTTAACTGGCGGTGGCGGGTATCAGGCTTGGCGAACCGTAAGTATCGATCCTTCGGGTGGGTTATATGTTGGATGGGAGCAATTATGTAGTGTCGCGGTAGGTGGGGCGGCTACTTGGAATATTGCAGGATTAAGCAATACATTTTTTATGAATTTTAATGGAAATGATGAATCTGATTCAACTGAAAGAGTGGTATTAGGCTTTGTAAAATGGAGCCTATTTACGAATGGTATGTCTCCGACATATATATCAAATATGACAATTAAAATTGCGGCCGTTAGTACTGGACCAGATGATGGAAGTCCTGTATATGATTTTTGCCCCGATAATTTAGGGGGTATAAATCCTCTCAACCCACGGGTTGCTCTAGAGAATTACTTTTTATTAAATGTTTTTACCAATGGGCATGTAAATACTAATTATTCGCCTCAAATAAATGGAAAAATGTATGCTATTCCTGGGGCGAGCGATTACTTAAGTATTATTGTTCCCGAGTTTAGTTCCGCCAAGGATAATTTTAGTAATAACACCTCTTACTTAGTACCGGATCAAGGTGGAGAAATTACTTTTACTATTGACGCAGCTAAAATGGATAGTATTGGGTATCTATATTCAGTGAAAGTTTATGTTTTTGATTTAGCTGGGAATAAAGTAGCGACAATCTATGACGGAGTCGATACTCTTGATAATAGTAACATCGGACAATATTTAAAGTGGGATGGGAAAGATGATAAAGGTAGTATAGTCGGTATGGGCACATACATAGTAGTGTTAAGTGGGTTTAATCCCTCCAGCGATGCCATCAAGCTGAAGGGAATTGTAAACGTAATCCGTTAGAAAGGAGGATAGAATGAGAAAAATAAAGCTTATTTCAGTATGTTTTATCATAGCATTTATTTCATCTGTAAACGGATTATTTGGAGAGATAGTAGAAAGCCGATATATTGGTGGAAAAGTAGTGGGTAAGGGTGGCGCTATTTCGGCCGATTCAATGGGAGTTTCCTCAATCTTCTTTAACCCCGCTGCATTATCGGATATAAAGAAGAGTTTGGAAGTGTGGGTTGCCTATGGAATGCCATATGAATCTGTTGGAACGCTAGCTCTACATGAATTTGCATTTGCGGCTGGATATAATCTGGGAGCCGTTAAAGTTGCAGTGGGTTTTAAATCCACGGGCGATTTTAATACCTTATCTTATAATTATATCTATTGTGGAGGAGGCACATCGTTTGACCTTGGAAGTTCTGTTTTCAAATCGCTTGCCGTGGGTTTGAATATTAAACTAGTTGATTTACATGCTGGAAATGTTCCTACCTATTCCCTCTTTACCATGAATAGTGATGCTCTCGGATTTTCGTTGGATGTTGGAGTTCAACTCGCAATGTTTAACAAGGATCTTGTTTTTGCAATAAATGGGAAAAATCTATACTCCTCGACCTTATCTTTAATTGCAGGAGGAGTAGGCGACACCCTAAAGAGAGATTTGTTTTTAGGTCTTAAATATAATGTAACAAAATTCCTCAATCTCACACTTGATTATAACGTTCTGGGCTCTGATCATTCGGTCGCATATTTAAATCTTTTTGGGGATAGTTTTTCATTCGCGAATCTCTATTTCGGGATAGAATTCGATTACTTGGAAAACCTTGAAATCTATACCGGATTTAATGAAGGCTCTCTCACTTTAGGTGTAGGATTAACAGATTCAGACTATTTTAAAATAGACCTTGGGTTGTGGGTCGTACCGGGATTGAAGATGTATAGTCATATCGGTTTGTCCATCAGACCCTTCTAATGAACTAAGAGGAGGAGATAATGAAAACGAAGATATTAGGTGCATTGCTTTTGTTATTCATATTTTCACAAGCAATGTTCGCGGGAATCACATGGAATGCTTTTATGGAAGGGGGCATCCAGTGGTATAACGATGCTGCTGGAACGGTTGTTTCCAATGGAACATGGAAAATTTATCCGTATAGTGATACTCACTATGGTTATTATGAGTTGAGGATGAATCTGCTTAGTGATAATGGTTGGACTGGTTGGGGAAATTTGCAGATGTATATGTTGGATTCCTCTGCAGCCAATATGCAGATAAAAAATCCGCAAATTCATTTTTCTTATCGTCCAAATAAATTGAATTTCTCATTAATTCGAAACGAGAACTGGACATGGTTGGGACAGCCATACTTGAGTATTTTTGGTCAGAAGAACGTGGATCAAAAAACAGTAACTTTTTACTTTGAGCAAAGTGACCAGATATTGAAAGGATTACATACAAAAACAGTAATCTATGGAAAAGATATTAATGATAACTATCTGGGAAATCGAATCGATGGCGGGTATAAGCTTGGTAAATTTTTCTCGGGATCGTTGGGTTTTACGTTTTCTATGAAGCGTTGGGCGGCTGTTAGCAATAATTCGGTATTAGGGTTTGGTTATGATGCTAACGCAAATATCATTCTTCCCGCAGGCATCAACGTGTTTGTGGGATTGGAATTTAACCATATCGATGAACCATGGAGAGGTCCATTAACAAACACTCCTTTTTTAGGCTCTATAGATGCTCTTGCTTATCGTTTTGAGTTAAAGTCGTCATTCCCTACAATGGCAGGAAACTTTAATCTCAATGGAAGCATAATGTATAAAGGAAAGAACTATGATGCCGATGCGCAGTTTGGTGGAACCGGTGGAAACTGGTTTGAGGAATTTTTCCAATTCCTTTACTCGTTCCCTCTAAAAATGATCGATTTTGAGTTTAATATGAAATATGCGCACCCTGTCTATGCTTCTATAGCAAAATTTGGTAGTCCTGTGCTACCCACAAAAACAATTGTCAATACCAACTGGATTTGGGGATATCATATTTGGGATTATACTGAAGGAGTTTATGGAACTGGGCAGGTTTTAAATTATTATGCAAAGCTCAGTGTTCAGTTTAAGAAGGGCATCAAATTTTTTGCGAGTTATATTGTTTATAAACCGGGAAGTATTGAACTTTGGGGTGGAAATAATAAATATGATGATAATAAAGATAATGATGCATTGTTCTTCGAGTTAAAGTTTGAGAATGAGACCGGAAAGATCAATTTGCAGTATAAAATCTACCGTGCTTTTTATGATGATCCTGCTTATCGGATTGAAGCGGGTGGTCTTGAATTGGTTGCAAATATTACATCGCAGTTGAAACTATACTCACGTGTATTACTGATGAACAGTGGCGGCGCTATTCTGACCTCCAGCGGTTCCTCCACATGGTGGAACTATTTCGGTCAAATTCAGTATTATCCGGTTAATAATATGGGAATCTTCCTTGAGTTTGGTAACGGCGGCGACTCAGATCGTTTAACGAGTACGGTTGGAGCAACTTATTCCGCTAAGCAGTTTGAAAGGAAGATAGTTTTAAAGTTTAACTATAATATATAATTATTCAGGAAAATAGGAGGAATAATATGAATGCTGTTAAGAAAATAATGACGGTGGTCTTATTTACGGTGTTTTATATGATTGGGTTTTCAAATACTTCCCATAGTGCTATGCTTCTTTTTAAAGGGAAAGGGTTCTTTTTAATGAATATGAAGATGGATATGTCAAATATTCTTGTAAATCCTTTCGGAACCGGACAACCTTTACTAACAAGTTCTTCATTCTTAAAAATTGATCTTTATCCAACATATGAAGATAAAAATTTTAAATCGGAATTGAAAATAAAAATAAATCCTTATGCTACGGGAACAGATTATTTACTCGCTGACGGATTTAATTTTATTTATGATACGGATTCCGCGAATATTGCGATCTTTGTTAATAGATATGGCTTTAGATTTCATGATCCCATGTTTACTGGTATAGAACAGTATAATTGGGAAAATTCGAAATACAGTTATGACAGGCCTGTCTATTTTTCCTATAATAATTCTGTACAGACACCAGCGTTTTATGAAGGCGAAAAGGTAGATGATCGTTTCCTCAAACTTGGTTATGGTTTAACCGGTATTTATTTAGGAAGTAAAGGTGATTTAAGCTATGAAATAGCTGCGTATTTGAATAAATGGCAAACAAGTTCGCATATTCAGGCCGATGTTGCATACGATATGGGGCTTTTAAAAGCGGGTGTCATTTTTAAGCTTGACAATCATCCAAATAGTGATGTAGCAAAGGGCGCTGCCTATAATCTGACCAATGTTTTCGATGGATTGGTACAGCGCTATAATAATGCGTTTGTCACCTATTCAGCAGGATTATTTGGTAATGTTAACCTTGAGGTACTCAATATCTTTTTTGAGGGTGTATACCGAACCGGAACTGGTATGCCGGGTGTTGCGACAAATACAAGTAAGAATGGGTTAATTGATATCTATGCCGGGGTTGGATCCGATATTATTCCCGGATCTTCTATAGAGGTAGCCACACTTTATAGAATGTATACTCCTGGAACTGACTATAGAATGGACATCATGGTAAAAGATTATAATGCACTTGACTTCGGCGACGTCCAACTATTCTTGTTAGCAAATGTAGTCATCTTTTCAGGCAAGTTCTCTTCTACTGATTTAAGCGGTATGGGGGCTTCGTTAAGCGCACGAATACCTATGTTTGATTTAATTACACTGAGAGTTGCGGCAACATATGAATCTTATACAATTTCAACAAATAATACCGCGGATTTAGTTCTTAAGGCTACTGTTGATTATTACTTTGATGAGACCTCATGGGTATATGCTGGTATTGTGATGTATAATCTTATGAAGTTCAACGGATTAACAGCGTATGAACCTTCATATTTCTTACCCGTGGTAGGTTTTGTCTCGTCACCATTTGAATCTTTACGTCTATCATTGACATTTGGATATAATGTCGAAGTATTTGAATATGATAATAGTGGTGCTAACATGGAAAATATTGTGTCCAAGAGTATTGCCACTGTTCCTGTTGGAGCAGAAACTCAGGTATATTCCACAGATTGGCTTAAAATGGTTGCCAATCCATCGGTAAACTTTACTGCTAATATTATATTTTAATTGATATTATATTATTAAGGAGGTAAAAATGAAATCTATAAAGAAGTTCCTCCTATCTATTTTAGGAATATTCATGATAAGTACCGTGTTTTCTTCATGCGGAGTGCTCGATGCGGTTAAGGATCGTTATATCCCTTATGAATTGGTAGGTGTTCAGGAAAGCGAAGTATTGGTAAAGTTTGTTTTCGATGCGCCGTCTGCTACAGAAGTATGGCTGGCCGGCTCGTTTAATAACTGGTCGCAGAGTAAGAGTAATCCCGCGTATCCCGCGGTGCCGCTTGCGCAAAACGCCCGTGTTGTTATGTCGCTCGATCCGAAGACGGGCTATTGGGTAGCAACTATTCCATTGGCGCCCGGCAGATATCAGTATAAGTATATAGTCGATACTTCCAACTGGCAGGAAGACCCGAACACTCCCGAGCACGTGGATGACGGCTTTGGCGGAAACAACTCCATTGTAATGGTAACTATGCCAAGCGGTGAAACGGAAGCGCCTAAAGAAGAAAAGGCTCCTGAGCCGGTGCAATAGTTCGAGATAAGGGGAATAAATGAATCGTAGGTTATATAGTTTGAAGCATTTATGGATGGCATTACTACTAGGGTTAGTTTTTTGCCTGACGGGTTGTGATGATTCGGAAGTGATGGATAGGGTGTTACCCTATAAAGTCCTGGGTTCTCTTGGCGGCAGTGAAATTTTAGTAAAATTTAATTTCGACGAGCCGACAGCCCGGGAGGTATGGCTTATCGGGGATTTTAACAATTGGGCGGTTGGTTTATCTAACCCTTTCTATCCCGATGCTCCTTTATCGCAGGGTGCCAAGGTTGCCATGCGAATGGATCCCACAACTGGATTTTGGACGGTAACTATCCCTTTGGTCGCGGGTCGTTATATGTATCAGTACGCGATTGATCAGGGAATCATTGTTCAAGGCGATCCGAATAACTCTGATAAGCATGAATTGGCAGATGGGACATTTAAATCAGTGGTTTATGTTATAGACAAATAAAGTTTTTGGAGGCATACATGACCAAGTATTTATGGATAATCGCTTGTATAGCTATGCTATCTTTTACCGCATGCGACGGAAAGGGTGGCGGCGGAACAAACGATACGATTTCCGACGAGTATAAGCTGGACGAAACAGGGGATGTTGTCTTAACCTTCTTAATGTGGGGTACGCCGGAGGAGAAAACTGCGGTTTACGCTGTGTTAAAGCGTTTCCAGACTATTCAAAAAGAAAAGGGCGAACCCATAGGTTTGAAAGTGATAGCAGTTGATTCACTTTCCTACTCAGATAAATTACAGACGATGTTCGCGGGCGGTACTTATCCCGATGTGTTCTATTTGCATATTCAGGACTTCTTTAAATATGCGAGTAAGGGTAATCTGGCTCCGTTGGACGACTATACGAAAGAAGAAGATTTTAATATAAACGACTTCTATCCCCAATTGATAGACGCGTTCACGTTTGAAGGAACAATCTACGGCGTACCTAAGGACTGGACATCGTTCGTACTTTACTATAATATGGACATGTTTGATAAAGAGGGATTAGCCTATCCGAACAGTACTTGGACATGGGATGATTTCCTCAATGCGGCGAAAATCCTGACCAAAGATCTCAACGGTGATAAGAAAATTGACCAGTACGGGTTTATCATCGAAACTTGGGCCGACTGGTATCAGTCATGGATTATGCAGAATGACGGCCAGATATTCGACGCAAAAGGCAACTGGGTATTCTCACGCGGCGCTAACGTTGATAAAAACGCTCAGGCTATTCAGTTTGTCGCGGACCTTATCAATGTAGTCGGTGTAGCTCCCAGTATAGACCAGTCGAGACAGCTCGGCGGCGGTGAAGCCTTTATGTCGGGTCGCGTCGCTATGTGTATGTACGGCCGCTGGCAGATGCAGAAATTCAAAAAAGTTAAAGACTTTAAGTGGAATTATGCGGTACTGCCTCAAAAGGCGAAAAAAGCCTCGACTGTTGTGACAGTAGCGCTTTCTATCGCCGCGCAGTCTCCTAACAAAGAAGCGGCATGGAAACTTTTAAAGTTTGTCACCAGTTTTGAGGGGCAGATATTTAATGCGGAAGCCGGTACGGGTGTGCCGTCGAGAATATCCTTAGTAGAATCCGATCATTACCTGAAGGCGCCGGAAGTCATCAAGTTCCAGCCCCAGTTAGCGATGAAGAGTTCAAAGGATGACCCGTTTATCATCCAGTTGGCTTATGGAACATTTGCGCCTGCCAATCCCTATTGGCTTGAAGTACGCCAGAAAATGGATGAACAGTTTGACGAGGTATTCCTCGGCAAGCAGCAGGCAAAGGATGTTATCCTGCGACTTGATAAAATTATCAACGACATCATTGAGCCTCAGGCAATCGAGAATGTAGAAGTATCTGAATAGTTTTCGGATAGAATTCAGGGGCTGTCTCAAAAGGCAGCCCCTTTTTTTATGCCGCATTGATTATCATAGTAAGACTTATCCTGAACGGAGATAATCGCCGGGGAGGAAATCCAGTATACCCTTTTTTAACGGGAGGTTTACAGGCTTCTCGAGCTCCGGGTCGTGTTCCAGAATAATGCGCGCATCCTTTCGCGCGGTATCGAGGAGTTTTTCATCACGAAGGTAGTCGGCGATCTTTAGCTCGGGCAGCCCTGATTGACGAACCCCGAGTATCTCGCCGGGGCCTCGAAGACGCAAATCCTCCTCCGCAATCCTGAACCCGTCGTTAGTATCCGTCATAATCTTCATCCGCGCGGATGTTTCCTCGGACACCTCGCTCGCGGTCACGAGGAAACAATAGGACTGATGCATTCCCCGCCCGACACGTCCCCGAAGCTGATGCAATTGCGAAAGCCCGAAGCGTTCCGCGCTTTCAATGACAATAACCGTAGAGTTCGGGATATCGATACCGACCTCGATAACGCTGGTCGAGACCAGTATTTGCAGTTGCCCTTCGTGGAACTGCCGCATTATATCGTTCTTTTCGGACGGTTTCATTTTTCCATGCACCATCCCGATTTTCAGGTTTTTATAATATTTCTGGAGATTGAGAAACATCTCCTTCGCGGCCTTGCTCTCAAGGAACATCGATTCCTCGATGAGGGGATAGATAAAGAACGCCTGCCTTCCGCGCTCGATCTCCTTCGCGATAAAGTCCAGCATCACTTCGTATTTATTATGCGGCACCCATTTTGTTGAGATAGGGATACGGCTCTTCGGGAGTTCGTCTATCAGCGATACGTCCAGATCGCCGTACAGAGTGAGGGTCAGGGTGCGCGGTATCGGAGTGGCGGTCATTACCAGTACGTCGGGATGGTCGGTTTTCTGGGACAACGCGATGCGCTGCTCGACGCCGAATTTATGCTGTTCGTCCACAATAATCAAACTCAGTTTGCTGAATTCGACGTCCGGTGAAAACAGCGCATGGGTCCCAATAATAAAATTCGCCGCTCCGGCCTTGATCATTTCAAGCGTCTCGTTTCTCTCGGCGGCGGTAAGCGAACCGGTCAGGATTGCCGTACGGAAACCGAGCGCATCCGTGAGGGAAGTCAGCTTCTCGTAGTGCTGGACGGCGAGGACTTCGGTGGGCACCATAAGCGCGCTCTGGTATCCGTTCTCCGCGCTGAAAACCATCGCGCCGATAGCGACAGTTGTTTTACCGCTGCCGACATCCCCGTGTATCAGCCGGTGCATCGGATATTCGGATACCATATCGGCGACCGTTTCTTCCAATGCGTGGCGCTGCGCCTGGGTGGGTTCATACCCCAATTCCGTGAGGTAACGTTTCAATAGGCCGCGTTTTTCATAACGGTAGGGTTTGCGTACGGAATGAAAGAACGCGCGCTTTTTGGTAACCGCGAGCTGTATCGCGAGGAATTCCTCGAACGCCAGCCGCAGCTTCGCGCGTTTCATATCGGGCATACTCGACGGAAAATGGATATTCTGTAGAGCGAATGTTTTATCGGCAATATTATGCTGTTTGACGATATATTCGGGCAATTCGTCTTCGATCTGCGGAAGGTAAATATCGAGGGTGCTCCGCACCATCTTCCGCAATTCCTTCATATAGAGTTTTTCAGTGAGCTGGTATATCGGAAGGATAGCGCCGAAGTTCTCGGTATCCTCGCCCTCGACATATTCCTCGAAATCGAACGAACTTGCCTGTATCTCGTTGAATTTATAGATAAAGTGCGCGGTCAGCCAGTACTTCACCCCGATTTTCAGGGATTGGAGCAGGTAGGGGCGATGGAATCCGATTAAAAATGCCTGCGATTCGCCGTCCTGAACGGAAATCTTGGGATGCGGTTTCCGGTTATAAAAAATACTCTGGTGACCGGTGACAGTTACGATCACGGTGACCGGTTTGTTCTTAGTCAGGCTGTCGCGGATAGTCTCGATCTGTGTCCGGTCCTCGTAACGGAACGGGAAATAGGTCAGGAGATCGGCGACTGTAAAAAGGTCGAGTTTGGATAGAAGGGATTTCTGACGGGATGTGATATGCTTCTGGGCTCTCAGGTCGGAACGGGATAGCTCGTTCAAATACATGATTATATCCGGGACTATTCTTGCGACAAACGGAAAGTCTGTTCCTTTTTCCAGAGTTCGTTATAATAGAATCCCTTCAGGCTGAGCTTTTCCTTGAGATCGTCCGGGAACGGTATAAAGCGCCAGAAGACGTATCGCACGTCTTTATGGAGTTTCTGAATACCCTGAGCTTCCTTCGACAACCAGAGGATATAATCCTCCATAAACGTGGTCTTGATATCGCCTTTCAGCTTCTCGTTGGTAAAGTACTCATAGTAACGCCCGGTGAGGCCTTCGTCCATCCAGTGATAAGACGCGAGTTCCTTCGCGGTCTGCCAGCGGAAATCCGCGAGCGCCATCTGTATGACGAGATCGGGGATGCGTGTAAACATAGGGACGGCGATCCTTCCCTTACTGGTGGCTTTGTTGTATTTATCGTAGGGTTCCCAACAGATGCCGAAGTTTCCATATCCCGGCAGGAGAATGATATAGGGAAGAATACGGTTCGATGCCTGACGGAACGTGCGGGAGAATACCGACGAGTCCAATTTTTCGACGGCGTTTATTTTAGCGTAGGCGTTGGTTTTAAAGTTATAATCGCGGGTCTCTTTCGGGATGAATGCGGACGTGAGGATAGGGAAATGGTTTCCCTGACGTCCGACGCACATCTTGACCATCTGGCGCAATGCCCCGGCTTCGTTCTCGATAGTACGGGCGTCGGTCTCGTAAAGTTGGGCAGACGCGCTTTCACCGCCCGACGCGCCCATAATCTGCTTCTCAAGTTCGTTCACTTCCTCGAACTTGCTGGAGTAGTTATTCCGCGCTAATTGCATCTCCTTCTGGAGCCTGCGGAGCTCGCGGCTGATCTCGGGCAATTCCTCCAAACGTGCAAGCTGGTCGTCCGAGTAAATATCAGGCATCGCCAGAAGTTGTTCGTTCGGGTGATTGGTGGCGAGGTTCGCGATGGATAACAGGGTCTCTTCCATCAGCTTGCGTTTTTCAAGAAGATTCGCGTAGTTCAATTTTTCCGCTTCGGACGCGCCGACCAGGCGTTCGTATTTAGAACGGTTGCCTGACGGGTCTTCGCCGCTGCCCCCGGCTGACTGCGCCTTCCGCTTCGGCTGCTCGTCCGTCATACTGGGCTTGACTTTTCCCTCGGCCACTGCCATGAGCCATTCGTCGACGTAAAATACGGTGTTATCGGGTTCGGTTTCTTCGAGCGGGCGTCCGAGGATGAGTTTCTGATCGTCCGCGTTCAGGTAACGCATATCCAGCGTACCGTAACGGAGCAGGAGTCGTTTCTGCGCCGGGAGATTGGGGCTGATTTTTTTCGCGACCTCAATGTAAAATTGCCAGAAAGTCGACGCGAGGCGTTCCCGGTAGACTGCTTTCTCGTCTTTTTCGGTGCTGTCGCGGTATTTGACCTGAAGCGTCAAGAGGCGTTCCACCAATTCCGGATCTTCGCCCTCGAGCACCTTCTTTAAAAACCCGTCCGGCAATGCATCGTACAATTTCCCCATCGTATCCTCTTAATCTGTATTCAACTTCTACTATCTTAAAAGAAATATTCCTATTGTCAAGTATTTATTTATTAAGATTTGGCTCGGGCGGGTCTTCAGTATCTATCTTTTTATTGTCCAATTCTTTACGCATCTGGATAATCATACCGTTCACCCTCTGGAAAAGGTTTTTTATGATCACGGTATCGTAGTGATCCAGAGAGGCGCGATGCAGGATTTTATTGAGATATTTGGTGAGCCGCCATGCGGGAACTGTCCGAAAATAATCGAGGTTTTCCAGCGTACCGATGATAGTCCCGATCATTTCGTCGAACTCCTCGCGCGGCGCGGTTTCCCGCCGGAACGAGTCTGTCTCCTGAAACGCGATAAAAAGCTCATATAACGCCACCATGACGGCTTGCGACAAATTCATCGATGCGAACTCGGGGGCGGAGGGTATATAGCATAACAGGTCGCAGAGAAGGATATCCTCGTTGGACAACCCGTGCTTCTCATTGCCGAAAACTACTGCGATCGATTTATCCCGCAGGGGCCGGA
Source organism: Brevinematales bacterium (assembly GCA_013177895.1). Classification (GTDB taxonomy): domain Bacteria; phylum Spirochaetota; class Brevinematia; order Brevinematales; family GWF1-51-8; genus GWF1-51-8. Next base: position 52,664 of record JABLXV010000014.1, read on the forward strand.
GGTGTTCGGTCAGCTCGGTTAGGCTATAGTCGCGTTTTCTCCATTGTCCGATCCTCCTGCTGAACGCGATGCGGATTTCGGAGTCGTCGATTGCTTCCGGTAACGATTGCATGACTGAGGCGTTTTGGAGGATTTCACGGGCATGCACCGAATGGTTCAGGGAGTCCTCGGAGAGATGGTCGCATTTGGGATTGACGAGAATGAGCCGGTTCACCCCCGTATTCATCATCGCCCGCGCTACCGCGCCGAGATTTCCCTCCCCCTCCGGCTCTACCAGAATCACTGTTATCATAACGGTTTTCCTAAAATTCCATAAATGCTCTCTTCGAATATGGAGAGGCTGAACGGTTTATTCAGAACTTTATCGACCAGTTGACTGCCGTATGCGTTGTTGATTTCCATAGCGGAAATAGGGTCGCCGGTAGAGATAATGATTTTTAAATTCGGTTTGATTTGCCTGAGTTGTACGGCTAATTGAATCCCTGAAATGTCAGGAAGATTTAAGTCGAGAATCGCTAAAGCGATATCTTCCTTTTTCAGTACCAGCCGTTCCATAGCCTCGGTTCCGTTGAGACAGCCTATGGCGCATAATTTCATACGTTCCAAAAAGCGGGTTAACAGTGTGAGAACCATATTTTCATCATCGGCTATAAGAACATGTTTCAAATGAAATACCTCAAAATGTGATGCTCAAATTATAACATAAAAATCAAAAAGTAAAAGGTTTTATCGCCTTTAATGATATATATTATTTGCATAAAAAAATATTTCTGCTATAATGTATCGATAAAATAAATGGAGGAATACCATGTGGAATATAATCTTGGTAATTGCCACTTTGATTGTCGTAGTTCTAATTGTTTCCGGTGTGTATTTCATTTTTATGAAAAAAGTACCCAGCGGTAAAGCCAAGGCATTATTGACCGGGAGTGCGGGGATATCGATGGTTCTGATGATTGTGTTGGCGGTGGGGATGCTGACGACCGCGAATAATCGCGCCAGCGCGCAGGAAGCCGCGGGTCAGCCCGGGGCAGCGGTTCAAGCGACGACGAATATAGTCGCGCATACTCCTCCCAAAGCCCCCCTCGATCCTGTTGCCGGATTAGGATTCCTTGCGGCGGGTCTCGCTGTGGGATTGGGCTCTATCGGCGCGGGTATCGCTGTCGGTATGTCCGCATCGGCGGCATTGGGCGCTATTTCCGAGGATCCCAGCATCTTCGGTAAAAGTATTCTCTATATCGGTATGGCGGAAGGTATCGCTATATACGGTTTGATTATAGCTATTATGATACTGGGCAAATTATAGAGGTTTTATGAAAACGGTGGTGATTGGAGACAAACATACAGTTCTCCTTTTCTCCTTCGCGGGTATTGAGGGAAGGATTGTCGATAACGAGAACGAGGCGATCGAGCAGGTAAAAGACATCCGTAGGAGTAAAGATTACGGCCTACTGATTATTACCGAGAGGGTCGCCCAATGGGCATATATTTGGATCAATAAAACCCGTTTTTCCAAGTCCAATCTTCTCGTAGTAGAGGTTCCCGATAAACAGGGACATATCGAAACTGGAAAGAGTTTATCCGATTTCATCCGTGAGGCGGTCGGTATTAGAATCTGATTAATCAGGCAGGATTTTCATGGGATTAAAAGAAATCTTAGATGAGATCAGCAAAGAATCCGATGAGCGTACTCAAACCATTCTCAACGATAGTAAAATGAAAGCAGCGCAAATCACTATTCTGAAGAGTGAGGAGCTCGAAGAATACTATAAGAAAAAGCGCGATGCTTTTTTAACTGAGATCGCGCGCGATGAGCGCAAACTATTCGCGAAAGTGGAGCTGGACGCCCAGAAGTCACTTAATATAGTAGATAATCAAATTATCGAAACCACGATCAATGAGGTGTTTCAGGATGTCATCGAACGTCTGAAAAAGGACGAGGAACTCTATCTCACCTTTCTCCAAAAACAAATCGACCATGCGGCGAAAGTCCTGAAGAAAAAGGAAATCCTGATATCGTTGAACAGCGACGACGCCCATCTTTTTAAAAAGTTGGAATCGCGTGTAAAAACTAAGATTACACTCGGGGAACCGGCGGTGATCCGCGCGGGCGTCATCTGCTCCGCGATAGATTCTCCCGTTTTTATCGACAGTTCGCTGGGGTCGATATTCCGGGATATGAAGCCCGATTTCATTCGTTTGATCACGCAAGAATTATCCAAGGAATAGAGGAAAATATGAAAGAGAATACAGTCGGGACGATTACCCGTGTCAACGGCCCACTGATCGAAGCGAAACTTTCCACCATGGTACAGATGATGGAGCTGGTGCAGGTCTCCGAATGGCGTCTGATCGGCGAAGTTTTAGGTATCAATGGGGATATCGCGAATATACAGGTCTACGAAGATACCAGCGGGGTAAAGCCAGGCGATAGTATCTACGGGACGGGGCTTCCGTTATCGGTCGAACTCGGCCACGGGTTGATCGGCAACGTTTTCGACGGTATTCAGCGCCCGTTG
>JABLXV010000015.1 GCA_013177895.1 Brevinematales bacterium
CGTCCCTTGATATCGTAAACTTTCGTGGGTATAGAGTACATGGAGTAGGTTTCGAGCGGTTTGATGTCGGATAATTCCTCGAACGAGATAATGATCTGCGCGATAAAGTACCCCGATACGATGCCGATTAAAATCAGGAGCGCGAAAAATATCTTCTGCATCCGCTTCACCGGTACGTTTTTACGGGTGTTATATAAAAAACTCTTTATTCCCATGGGTTCCCTCACCAATTTTATATTCACATTATTATAATCCATTTCGATTCAAATATCAAGCGGTTAAAAGGAATTATAACAATAAATTCGGGGTTATCGGCAGAGAGATATTTATATTTTATTTATAGAATTATATAAGGGCGGTTCTAAAAACCCATTGGAGTCATATAAAAAAGACTTCTTCATTTCTTTCTGGGTTCGCAGCCTGTCCCCGAAGGACTTACCTGAGGGGGAAAGAAAGAACAGGTGAATTTGGTATCTTTGGAAGAGTTATTAGAACTCCCCATAAATAACTTCCTTATCCATATGGTAATTACTTTTCCATTCAAATTGGGGATTCCATACGCGATATTTATGACAATAAATTGACTTTTTTCCGATAGTATAATAAAATAACAGACTGATGTTTTTATACGGAGGACTGAATTGGGAATTCCTTTGGACGAAATCCTCTCACTCGAGGGGAATAAATATGAGAAAACAGCCGCGGTAATTAAGTATATCCGCTATTTAGCCCAGAAAAATGACGACCAGCTTGAAATTCCAGTCGGGCGTAACCGTAACGAAAAGCTGACGATTGTCGCTATGAACGATATCCTTCGCGGCAAGGTATCCTACGAGCTGGAAGCAATGCCGGATGAGTGATCCGGTTCCCTTACCAAAAATCATATCCATCATCGGCCCAACCGCATCGGGTAAGACCTCCATCGCTGTCGAAATAGCCTCCCGTTTTAACGGGGAAATTGTCTCGTGCGATTCCGTACAAATCTATCAAGAACTAAATATCGGTTCCGCGAAACCGTCGACGGAAGAAATGCGCAGTATCCCGCATCATCTTATTAACATTCTATCCCCCGATACCGTTGTTGACGCATGGAAGTACAAGGAACTCGCCGAAACGGTAATCGGCGATATCCTGTCCCGTACTAAAATACCCTTTCTTACCGGCGGCACCGGAATGTACTTCAATTCGCTCTATTTCGGCATGTTCGAAGGCGCGTCGAAAGACGAGGCTATCCGGGCGCGGATCATGCGGAGGATCGAAAAAGAGGGCTCCGGACCCGCGATAAATGAACTGAAAATGATTGACCCGGAAATCGGCGATAAAATACTCCCCAACGATATCCGGCGGATTGTCCGCGCGCTGGAGGTCTATTATGTTACCGGTACTCCGATATCCAAACTGCACGAACTGAACCGCAGGATGGAGCTCGACTGGCTGATTATCGGGTTGAATCCCGACAGGAAAGCCCTGTACGAACGGATCAACGCGCGCGTGGATAAAATGATAGAGCAGGGATTGATCGACGAGACCGCGATGCTGATGGAAAAGTACGGCGCGGACGCCCATTCGCTTCAGAGTATCGGATACCGTCACTGTGTCGATTTCCTCGGCGGAAAAATCGGCCGCGATACGATGATTAAGATGACAAAGCAGGATACGCGTCATTACGCGAAACGCCAGTGGACGTGGTTTCGTAAAATACCCGCCGTCAGGTGGTTCGATCCCTCCCGGACGGACGCCATCGCGGAAACTGTCTCCTCATTTTTAAAAACCTGACGGTTTCTTGCGGTTTTATAAATTGATGCTAAAATAACGGTCGAATTGGGAGGAATTCATGAATATTGTCTTCTACCTGCATCCGCCTGTCGATCTCCGGCCTATTTATCCATCCCCTATACCGATCGACCTGCTCAGTTTCCCAACCGGGACAGGGGAGAATGATAATATTTTCCGCATGAACTACGAGTTTTTCCGGGAGTTTTTCCCGGACGCCACCTTCTTCACCATCGACCCGTCGCCCAAACCTATTTTTTATAAAATGTTCGAAGATTTCAATATTCTGAACCTGCCGACGGAAATGCTGTTCCCGAAACTGTTTATTTATTCGTCGTTTATCGTCGCGCATGAAATGAATACGTTCACGTTATTTTTCCCGTCCTACCTGAACATCAAACCGTTCGAGAAATTCGCATCCATCTTCCGCGACCTGGCGAGCGACAATATGCTGAATCAGGGCTTCACCTTCTTCGGTTCGTCGCAGGATAACGGTCACGAGGAGTATCTGATACCCGGCGATCTGGTAATGAAAAAACGTTCCGGCTCGTTTTTCGCCCTCGACCGCATCCTGATGCCGGGGAGTTATTCCCTCGAGAGGCAGAAAGACCCGAATCTGCGCGCCCTCGGCTCCGCGGGAATTTTCTGCTTTAACGTCGTCAAGCTGATGAAGTATTTTTCCGAGGCCTCGGAGGAGCTCCAGGAATTATTTTTCCTGCTGGTGGATACGTGGAAGGATAAACGAGCCATCAATACGGTTATCCGCGACGTAATCGGCGCGCTCGAGGACAAAAGTTTCCTGTCGATGATACCGAAGCTCGACGATGTCATGATCGCGCGTACCGACGCGGCTTTCCAGTTTATCCGGGGATTGGGCGATTTCCGTAAATATCTGCCCAGCGACGATAACGGGAATTTTATCGACGGCGACGTATTTCTCACACATGTAACGAATTCGCTGGTCATCAACCGCGGCAAACGCCAGATCAGCGTGGACGATATGAACAGTGTCTGCGTACTTGCCGACGATAAGGACGTCCGTATCAAGGGAATATAAGCATCCCTGTGTACTCTACATCTTTACTTGCGTTATTTCGTTTATTCAATAAAATAAATCTACCAAATTTCGGAGGATCAGTATGAAAGGATTGATGAAGGTTTTTGTTTTCACGGTTATTTCGGTATTTCTCGCATCGTGCGTCCAGACGACTAAGATCGAATGGAATTCCAAGGGCAACGAGTACAAAGGAAAGATCGGAACTAAGGCGACTTTCACTGTTGACGGGGGCGGATCGGCTTCGAGCCTATGGGGAACCGATATCTATACTATCGATTCATCTCTCGCGACCGCGGCTGTCCATGCCGGCGTAATCACCTTCGAGAAGGGCGGCACGTTTACCGTCGAATTCCTCGCCGGCCAGACCAATTACACCGCATCCGACCGTAATGGAGTCTCATCCGGCAGTTGGGGCCCTTACGAAGCAAGTTTTTCTATAGTTAAGTAATCGATCAGGGTTTATTGACATTCATCCCCGAAGGACATCGTTCTTCGGGGATTTTTCTTTTACCGGGGGTAGAAGCAATCTATTTTTAACGTTTATAATGAGTTAGATAGACTGCTCACATCCTTCGTGTACTCGCGGTGACAGGAAAAACCCCCTTTTGAGACAGCCCCATTTTTTATCTTGGGTTGTCTTTCAGAGACAGCGAAACCAGCACCTGCCCGTGGTCGGACTGCCATTCGGGAATATCCTCCTTGGTCAGCGTCCGGTCGATCACATGATCGTTGAAGAGACGCATGTATTCCACATTCCCGATGCAATTAGGGTTCGAACGGATAAACTCCTGCGATACGAAAATATGATCCAGCACCTCGTAACTTCCGTTGTAAATATGCGTAAAATAAACGTCGCGGCTGCTTTGGCGCAGCTGGTATTCGTAGGTACTATAGAGAAGCTGGTCCCATATGGCTTTTTTCGCATCGTCGGGAAATGTTTCCAGCGGAGAGTCCCCGGAGATAATGCTCGTGGTCACGCTGGTCAGATAATCGTTCAGGTCGCCGAACAGCAGCATGGGTATGGAATTATCACGGATATCGCTCAGAATAAGATGCCGGAGCGCGAGAGCCTCCGCCGCCCGTATCACAAGAGCGCGGGCTTTCCCGGTAGCGTAATCGGCTTCCGATGCGGGAGTGCTGACCTGCATGCCGTCGAAAAACGGACGCTTGGACTTCATGTGCACGATATAAACGGATACTTTTATCCCGATGGGAAGCTCGACCTTCGTCCTGACGACCGGATGATGGAAATTTCTGATAGGAAAGGGGGCGTTGCTGCCGAATGAAAGGATCGCTTCTGCGGGGAACGCTGTTATCGTGCGGGTGTCTGATAACGGAAAGCGGGATAGGATCGCGGTACGGGGGATTTCCCCGCCGCAATCGGCGGTATAGAGGAAGGGCTTCCGGTACTCGCCGGACAGTTCGACAGCGCGAACCAGCGCCTCGTGCTCGAAAACCTCCTGAAACCCGACGATATCCGCGCCCATCAGCTTGAGCCGTTCGCCCATCCACCCGGTCTTTTTATCATATTCATCACTCGCTACGGTTCTCCCGTACACTTTCGTGCCGGGCATCGCGAGATTGCGGACGTTGAAATTTGCGAGCTTGAGCTTCATGCTAACCCCCTTTCAATGTTACTATCGTCTTACCCTGGCCGCCTTCTTCAGGCTTCGCGTAACGGATATTCTCGACCATCGGCAGGCTCTGGAGATATTCCCAGATCGCCCTGCGGAGGATACCTTCGCCCTTCCCGTGGATGACCTCGAACTCGCGGACGCCCTGCACCCATGCCACATCGACATTATTTTCGATCATTTTCAACGCTTCATCGGTACGTTCCCCGCGCACGTCGAGGATGATCTCCAGACGGGGCAGGTCGCGGGAGTGGGTGAACATCGGGGCGGAGGATTTCCCTATCTCCGGAATATAGAGTTCGTCCCGTTCGGCAGTCACCGATACGATACCGATGCGGATTTTTACCTTATCGCCGATAATTTCCTCGACAATCCCGTCCTTTTCAAAACTCCGCACGTACACGGTCATCCCGGGGGATATAGCGCCGACAGGCTTTTTTACCTTTCGGAGCATCTCCGATTCCGATGCGTCGAGGTACTTTTTTGCTTCTTCGGCGAGCCCCACAGCGTCCTTGACCGTGACGCGCGCGGCGGGTTCGTCCGGCTTCACCTTCTTCAGCGAGCCCTTCGCCGTCGCGAGCTCTTTCAGCAGGCCGTCGAGCTCGCTTTTCAGCGCGGCGATACCCTTTATCTCAAGCTGTTCCTTTTCTTTCCGCAGGTTCTCGATAATCTTCGCCTGCTCGTTCTTCAGGAGTTCCACTTCTTTTAGTTTATTGCGAAGCTCGCTGTTCCGAAGGATCACCTCGTTACGCTCGGTTTCGATATTACGGATGAGCTTCTCGCTCTCGGTAAAATGCTCCTTCAGGTAAGTTTCCGCGTTCCCGATAATCCGGTCGTCCATCCCGAAACGCTGCGCGATTTTCAGCGCGAAACTGTTTCCCGGACTGCCGACGAAAAGGTGATAGAGGGGTTTCAGGTTCTTCTCGTCGAATTCGACGAATGCGTTGTAGACCCGTTTATCCTTGAAACCGATCTCCTTGATACCCTGGTAATGCGTGGTGACAATAAACCGCGCGCCGCGGTCGAGTATCGATGTGATAATTTCGCGCCCCAGCGCTTCGCCTTCCTTAGGCTCGGTCGCGCTGGTGATTTCGTCTATCAGTATGAGGGAATTTTCGTCACACTCCCGCATGATTTTCACGAGGTTGACGATATGGCCGGAGAAGGTGGATAGATTGCGGGTGATGCTCTGCTCGTCGCCGATTTCCGCCATCACCTTTCCGAATATGCCGATTTCCGAATCGTCCGACGCGGTAATCGGTATGCCCGAGAGCGCCATGAGGGTTAAAAGCCCGACTGTTTTCAGCGCGACTGTCTTTCCGCCCGCGTTCGGCCCGGATATGACGAGTCCCTGGTAATCCTTTCCCACCTCGATATCGATGGGTACGAGGTCGTTATTTTTGCTCAGGAGGGGATGGAACGCCCGCCGGAGGACGACCCGTTTATCGTCGACAATCTCGGGGAACCCGCAATGGTATTCTATCGCGAAACGCGCCTTGACGGTCACGAACTCGAGCAGGCCAAGCAGGCGGTCGATTTCCGCGATATCGGCGGCAAATTCGCCGATTTGCACGGTGAGTTCGCGGAGGATACGGCGTATCTCGGCGGCTTCCTCCTCGTCGATACCCATCATCTCGTTATTCAGTACGACGACCGATTCCGGCTCGATAAAGACGGTTTCGCCGCTCTTCGAGAACGAATGCACGATGCAGTTGACCCTGTTTTTATAGGCGGTCTTGACCGGTATAACGTATCTGCCTTCCCTGAAAGTGATGATACGTTCCTGCATACCGTCGCGGAGGCTTTCGTGCTCCATCGTGCGCATCAGCATCCCGTGTATCTGTCCGCGAATATTCTTCTTACGCCCGCGGATTCTCGCGAGTTCCGGGGAGGCTTTATCGGATACGGAACCGTTGGAATCGAATATACGGTCGAACTGCCGTAAAAGCAGGACGGGGATATTCGCCTGGCCGGCGGATTGCCATAAAAGAGGATATTTCTCCGCGAGGGGTTTCATCGTATCGTAATTGGACTGATAAATTTCGAGGACGCGCTTGATTTCGAGTATTTCATCCGCGCCGAGCACGAAGCCCTGCTTGACCGCGGCCTCGAGAAAATCCCCGATCTCGGAAGTCTCGTCGAAATGGAACCCGGTCTCATGGATGATAAAATCGCGCGCTTCCGATGTAATACTCATTTCACGGCGGATTTTTTCTATATCGTCCATTATTTTTATATTTTCAAGAAGGTTCATGCCCTGCGCGGTTTTAAAATAAGCGCCGAGAAGAGACAGGACTTTATCGTATTCGAGAATGGAAAGATAATATTTCAACCTTCTGATCTCCCGCGATATCCGCCGATAACCCGTTCCGTGATCTCGTAAAACTCCATCGCGGTATTCTCCCAGCTGAAACGGGATGCCCAGATGACCGCGTTTTTCGACATCTTGTCGCGGAGAGACGGATCGGCGAAAAGCTCCATAATCTTTTCCGCCATCAGGTCGATACGACCGTTATCGATCAAATATCCGGAATACCCGTCGGAAATTGAATCGACCAGACCCTCGACGCGGTATCCCACTACCGGAAGCCCCGCCGCGCTCGATTCCATGACAGTCAAGCCCCATCCTTCTTTCTCCGACGCTATCGCGTATACCCACGAGCGCGCCATCAATTCGAATTTTTTATTTTCGTCGACAAACCCGAAAAACGTCACTTTATCGGCGATACCGAGGGATACGCAAAGTTGTTTCAGATTATCCTCGCGATCGCCCTTACCCGCGATCCATAGTTTCGCGTCGGGATATTTACTCAGGGTTTCGCGGAATGCGCGGATAATGTGATCGACGCGTTTATATTTTTTTAACCGCCCGAAGTAGAATAAAGTAGGCGCGGCTTCTTTCGGGAAATCCATATTTCCGCGTATCTCGTCGAATGTCAGCCCGGTAAAAGATAAAATGGTATTCTCGAAGCGGAAGTTTTGCTTCAGCGCGTCGAAATTACTCTGTGAGACGCATAGAGTGGGGATATTCCGGTACATTTTCAGGAAATGCCGTTCCAAGAGGTAGACATAGAGCGCCATAGGAAAAAACAGCTCGTTGAACATACTTTTCCCGTGGACGTGATGATGGATCGCGAGATAGGGGATATCCCCGATATAACGGTGCGCGGCATGGGGGATTTTGGATATATCGTCGATCACGAAATCGTAGCCGTTATGGGCAAACCGTTTCAGCCAGTGTTTCTTGAATGTGAAATTGAACCGGAAATTATCCGGGATACGGATGACATGATACCCGTTGATGTCTTCTTCGGGGATACATCCGGGGTATTCCGCGGCGACAAAATCTACCTGCCAATCGGCAGGTTTCCGTTTAAGGATTTCATCGATATGGATTTCCGCGCCGCCAGCCTCGGGATTTTTTATATCGCGCCAATTAATCACGAGAACTTTCATAGATTTTTCCTAAAATGATGCACGGATAAGATTAAATCCGAATTGAATTTCCGGCTGGGACTTTTCATCATACATAGGGACTTTTTGTACGTTAATGAAGAACATATCCTGAAACGCCACATAAAGGGGTATCATGAGTGTATTGAGGTAAATATAATTCCAGTCGACGGTCGTCAACGTGGCATCGCCTTTTAAATTCATATTGGCGATCTGGAGGATATTAAGCGTCAGATAAAATGTAATAGGGATAGCGACAAAGAAAACGATATCGAAACGCCTGATAACGGACTCCTCGGGAGTAAACTCGATTTTACCGGTCTTCAGGTAAGTTTTTGGTATTTCCGGCTCCTGCACATCGTAATGGGGCACATTGGTAACCGATTGAAGATTAGTCAGTTTATCGAGATCGATGGTGAGATAAGCGTAACTATTTACAGTAGAAAGAAATATAAATAATACTAATAATATCCTGAATATCACGTTAGTAACTCCGGCGAAATTTTTCAATACATTATAGTGCGGGTATGATAAAAATACAAGCGGGGATGTCATAATTTCAAATATTTTGGAATATACGTTATAATGTACACATATCGATATATATCATTATCCGTGAAACATCGATATATGTTCGTGTTTCTGATATATAATGCGTATTATTATTTCAATAAAGGCTATAAGGCCCCCCAGGAATGCACGTTACAGGCAGAGTAATTGAAAAAATCGCTGAAAACTCCAGGGATATTACCTTGAAGCTAAGCAGAACTAATCTTAGTATTTTTGAGGGGCCGGCATGTAACATATTTTATTAAGAGCATCGGTTTAAATGGAGAAATTGATTTTTATCTGCGGAGGACTCATATCTCATTTGTTAAATAATGGTAAATATTATACTATATATAAAGATATAAAAAATATATGTATATAATGTTGTATATATAATAATATTAACTGAAAAAGACTTGACATATAAATATTATATAATTACTATAAAGTATAATAGAAGGGTGTATGCAAATTGAGAATATTATTAATCTGGCATTAATTCTTTTCGGTCTTATAATAGTTACCATTTTTATTATTTGGATTATCAGGCAATTCGTTCAAAAAGATAATTCTATTATATCTATCAAAAACGCGATCCGGAATAAAGAGTACAAACAGGCGCTTCAGCTCGCCTTCCTTTATACTAAAAACAAACAACCCTTTCCGATCATTTACTTTTATATCGCGCAATGCTACGAGGCTTTATTTCAATATCATAAAGCGATCGAGTATTATGAGAAAGTACTGGTACTCAAGGCGAATGAGGGTAAAAATGTTTTCACATCGGATATCCACCTCAAACTTGGCGAACTTTATGAATTCCTGAAGGAAAAGGATATTGCGATGGGATATTACAAAATGGTTCTGGATAAGTTTAAATTCAATAGTACGGCGTTAATTCGCGTAGCAAACATCCTTTTTGAAAAGGAACAGTATCTTAAAGCCAAGAATATGCTGGAGGTCTATTTAAAGATCAAGCCGACAGACAATAAAGCCCGTTATATTTTAGCGAAAATCTATAATCATGAAATGACTTATTTCAAGGCCGCCCATTTAATCAATAGCATTATAGAAACCGGGAAAGACAGCCTGATGTTTTTCGGGTTCGAGATCTATGAACTGCTGGCAAATATCTATCTGAGAATGAAGGAACACGCGAAGATCCTCAATTTACTGGAAAGGTTTATTATCAGGAAGCAGTATTTAGAAAAGGCCCTGCCGCTGACTATTTTGGCCTTACTCGCGTTGGGACAGAAAAAGCAGGCCTCCGAGATGTTGAATGAATGTATCGAGTATTTCCCCATTTCAACAAGGAGCGAAGTGCTTTATCAGATGGGCGTAAAATTCTTTGATGCCGGGGAGTATTATCATGCCCTCCATCTATGGAAATTAGCTCATCAAATGGATCCGTCGGACAGTAAACTTACCAAGATACTGGATACCCACCGCGCGCTATTGAATAATCCTTTTCTTGAAAATATCTTCACTAGCGATACTCATCATTTAATAAACTATCTGATCAAAATATTCCATGTCGCTTCCAGTAATATTACCGATGATACGGATATTGCGATCATCAATCTGGAAAACTCTATCGGTGTAGTGACAAAAAGGCCCGAACCGGTGACCCCCGGGCCATTTTTAAATATTGAAGACGTAGTCAAGAATCTGAATAATAAAAAACCAGTGACTCTCTATACATTATACGAGGTAATGGAAACATGTAAACGCTACTTGTTTTATAGTAAGATTACTATTGTAAGCGGGAAGGAGTTTTTATCCTTTTTTAGCCCAAAAGTTATATCTTCTATGGGTGATGTAAAACCTAAGCCGGGAGAAATATTATGATAAAAAGAAAAATATTATTAGTCGAGGATGAGATCATAATCGCCTCGAGTATTCGAAAATGGCTGGAGGAATTGAATTATTCAGTTATCGGCATAGCTCCATCCGCCGAGAAAGCTATGGTATTAATCGATGAACAACTGCCGGAACTGATACTCATGGATATAGTGCTGCAGGGCGATGCTGACGGGATCGAATTGGCGGACAGGATTCAGAAAAAATATTCTATCCCGATCATCTTTCTAACGGCGTATTCCGACGAAAACACCCTGGAACGGGCGCGGATATCCGGGCCCTACGGGTATCTGTTAAAGCCGGTGAATCCGAAGGACCTGACAATCGCGATAGAAAACGCGTTATATAAGCATCAGGAAGATAATCTCCGTCAGATAAAAACGACATTGGAATACTCGATGCTGGATGCCATCAACGCCGGTATTATCATTTCGGATGAAGACGGAAATATCACGAATATAAACAAATGGGCCGCGATCCAATTCGGATATGATTTGAAAAAGGTCTATGGGAAACCTCTTCTGGAAGTCTTCAAAAGAAAAGACATTCAGGAAAAAAAAGAATACTCTACCGCCAGGGTTCAGTTCCCGAACAAGCAGACCATCCTTGTAAAGTATTATTTGTCTTCTATTCAGGATGAAAATAACGAATCAAGGGGTTTACTGTTGTTTTTTGAGAAAAATGAGTCTTAATTCTTTATTCACGCAAGGGATAAATTTTTTCAGCACAAGGGGGTGTATGACCATAAGATAAAACAGGAATATAAAAACGTTTTGATATCATGGGGGCTTTTATGCAAAAGAAAAATCCCACTTCCGTATTGTCGCCGAATACTGCACATACGTACATTATAATAATATTGTTTAGTATTGGTAATACAGGATGGGTATCCTGATGCTGATTTCATTAGCGCCTCCTGTCAGGAAATTCCTGTATTTCTTTTTATCCATCTTGTTTTCGTTTGTCGCGTTTGCTCTTCAATTATTATTGGGCGATTTAGTTTATCCTTCCAAGTGGCTTTTCTTTTATCCCGCCGTATTCTTCAGCGCATGGGTCGGAGGGTTAAAAGGCGGAATAATCTCTACCCTGATATCGGCCACTCTTACATGGTGGTTTTTCCTGCCGACTGTAAATTCATTCGTCATTGAAGATCCCGAATCGATTTTTTCAATCATAATTTTTATTGCGATGGGATTTCTTTTCGGGATTTCTCATAATCGTATTGTAAAAGCGAATAAAGCATCCTCCGAGTCTCTCGCCGCCGAACGTTCGGCGGTTGTTCAGCTTGAGAACGAAAAACGCTATCGCCGTACATTGGATTACATGATAGAAGGGTGCCAAATTATTGACCGCGATTGGAGGTATATCTATATCAATGATGCCGCCGCTGCTCACGGCAAATTGAAAAAAGAAGAATTACTGGGGCATACGATGATGGAGATGTATCCCGGTATAGAAAACACCGCATTGTTCGATATATTGCGGACCTGCATCGATAAGGGAATCCCCCACCGGATGGAAAATGAATTTTTCTACCCGGATGGGAAAAAAGGCTGGTACGACCTGAGTATTCAGCCGGTGCCCGAAGGCATTTTCATCCTGTCCCTGGAAATTACTAAAAATAAACAGGCGGAACGGGAACTGATGGAAAAAATTGACTCCATCAGGAATAATGAAAAACTGCTGGATAGTATTATCGAGAATATACCGGATATGATATATGTAAAGAACGCGAGCGGTCTCCGTTATATCAAACTCAATAAAGCCGGAGAGGTAATGTTGGGTTTTACCAAAGAAGAATTGCTGGAGAAGGATGTTTACGAAATTTTCCCCGAAGATGAAGCGAAATTTTTTACAAAAACCTCCCGGGAAGTTTTAAATAATAAAAAAACCGTGGATATTCCTGAAGAAACGGTATTAACGAAAACGGCGGGGGAAAGAATACTCCATACCCGCAAAATACCCATCATGGATGACCAAGGAGATCCCTTGTATTTATTGGGTATATCCGAGGATATCACGGACCAAAAGATATTGGAAGAGAAATTACAAGAATATCATAATCACCTTGAAGATCTGGTGAAGGAAAAAACTGAAGAAATCCGGCAAGCGAACAATATCCTTTTTTCGATAAACGAAGAACTTTCCAGCTTTTCTTACTCCGTGTCGCACGATCTGCGGTCTCCGCTTCGCGGAATTGACGGATGGAGTCTCGCCCTCGAGGAAGATTACGGGGATAAGCTCGACGATACGGCGAAAGGGTATATCAATACAATCCGTTCGGAAGTGCAGCGGATGGCAAAACTGATCGACGCGCTCCTGATGCTTTCTAAAGTCAGTAAAACGGAAATAAAGCTCGAAAAGGTCGATCTATCGGAATTCGCTGAAAAAATCGCCGCGGATTTAGTCAAACAGGACGAAAACAGGAAAGCCGATTTTATTATCGAACCCGGGCTGACGGCGAATGGGGATAGCTCGCTCCTATTTATCCTCATTCAGAACCTCATTGAAAACGCGTGGAAATTTACCGGGAAATGCGGGCGGGCCCGTATAGAATTCGGGAAAACCGTTGTAGATGAGAAACCGGTATTCTTCGTGCGGGATAACGGCGCAGGCTTCGATATGGCGTTTGTGAACAATCTCTTTACCCCGTTCTATCGCCTGCATCACGCCCTTGATTTCCCCGGAACCGGGATAGGTCTTGCCACGGTACGGCGTATCATCATCAAGCATAACGGAACCGTACGGGCCGAGGGAGAACCCGGAAAAGGCGCGGCCTTTTATTTTTCTCTTTGATGATTCAGTGAAAAATTACAGGAGGATTTTATGAACGAAAAAAGCATTTTATTGGTGGAGGACAATCCGAGCGACGTCGAACTGACTAAAAGGGCTTTTAAAAAAAGCAATATCGTTAATAATCTGATAGTCGTGTGTGACGGGCAGGAAGCTCTCGATTATATATTCGGTACCGGTAAATTCGAGGGCAGGGATACGGCGATTCAACCGACAGTTATTCTGCTCGATCTTAAACTGCCGAAAATCGACGGGATTACCGTCCTTCGCAGGATAAAAAGCGATGAACTTGCCCGGAAGATACCGGTAGTGGTACTGACCACATCGAACGAAGACAGCGACCTGGATACCTGCTACGAACTGGGTGTAAACAGCTATATCAGAAAACCCGTCGATTTTAACCGGTTCGCTGAGGTAGTCAGCCAGCTTGGATTATATTGGATGGTTTTAAACGAGATTCCTCCAAAAAAGAGGTAGATATGGATAAGTTCCTTCGAGTGTTATTTGTCGAGGATTCCGAGAGCGACGCCAACTTGATACTCCGTTTATTGGAAAAAACGGATAAAAAAGTCATTTCAAAACGGGTCGAGACGCCGGACGCCTTGCGGCAATCGATCGATAAAGACGTTTGGGATATCATTATCTGCGATCACTTAATGCCGGGACTGGACGCCGAAGACGCGCTGAAAATAGTTCAGGAGTCCGGGAAGGATATCCCGTTTATCATTGTTTCGGGCGTGATCGATGAAGAGTATGCGGCCAGACTTATGAAAAAAGGCGCCGTCGATTACCTGTTTAAAAATAATCTCATCCGTCTCGTTCCGTCGATTAAAAGAGAATTAAAGGAAGCGGAGAATCGCCGGGAAAAAAGGCGAAAGGATGAAGCCCTCAGGGTATCGGAAAAACTGTTTTCTACAGTATTTCGCTCCAGTCCGATCGCGATTACCATCACGCGGATGAGCGACGGTAAGTTTATCGAACTGAATGATACTGTTATCAAACTGCTGGGCTATAGCCGGAAGGAGTTAATCGGACGCACATCCGTCGAACTCGGGCTGTATGTGAACCCTGACGACCGAAAGAGGCTTATCGAGGAACTGAAGGCAAAAGGTAAGGTTTGTAATTATGAAACCCATTTCTACGATAAGAAAAAAAATATTATTATGACCCTGCAGTCATTGGAAATAATCGACATCGAGGGCGAGAAATGTATTCTATCGGTGTACGAGGATATCACCGAAAGGAGAAAAGCCGAGGATAAACTCAAGGAAAGTGAAGAACAATTTAGAACGCTGACCTCCGTTTCCCCGGTCGGGATATTTGAATGCGACCCCCATGGAAATATAGTGTATGTCAATGAGCGTTGGAAAAAGATCACCGGCGTCGGCAGTCTGGAAATTAAGGGAAAAAATTGGATGAAAATGATTTACCCCGACGACCGCGACGATGTAATGACGATGTGTAAAAAAACTACCGAGAGCGGCACTCCCTGTAGAAAGGAATACCGCTTTGAGCATACCGACGGGAAAACTATCTGGGTTTTTTGCGAGATTCTGCCTGAAATAAACGCCTCAGGGCAGATTAAGGGTTTTATCGGTACGCTCACGGATATCACGGAATCAAAAATGAATGAATTTGAACTGGAGCGAATTCTCGGCGAGCAAAACATGATCGCGGAAACGGCGGTCGATTTGGTGTCGATAAAAACAAGCCGGGAAATGTACATGTATCTGGCGGATAGGATAAAAGAGATTGAACCGGATATTTTCGCTCTGATAAGCAGCTATGATAAAAAGAGGAATTCAGTTAAAATTTTAACCGTCATCGGGCTGGAAAATTTTTTGGAACCGATAATAAATATTCTCGGAATGAATCCCTTCGATATAGAAATCCCTTTAACAGATATGACGGAGGATGAATTAGCCCGTTTTTCCAATCTTAAATTAAATTACGAACCCGGCGGAATCTATGCTTTGGCGGCGAGAAAAGTGCCCGTCCTGTTATGTAAAGCGATAGAAAAGCTGCTCGGTATAACCGCGGTTTTTTCGATCGGTTTTTTATGGGACAATATGCTGAACGGGGGCGTTTCATTTTTGGTAAAGAATAAGGAATCCTTTTTACGTTTTATTAATATCTATGAAATCATTATCAACCAGGTGTCGCTCTATCTGCAGCGGATAACTATGGAAGAACATATGCACGCTTCGGAGGCGCGTTACCGCCGGCTTTTCGAGGCCGCGAAGGACGGTATTTTTATATTAGACTATGAGACGGGAAACATACTTGACGCTAATCCGTACATCTGCGACATTCTGGGATATTCATGGGAAGAACTCTCCGGGAAAAAGCTGTGGGAAATCGGGGTGTTCGATCAAAAAGCGATCTCCAAAGAAGCCTTCCAGATTTTAAAAAATGAAAGGTATATCCGTTACGAAGATATACCGCTGAAAGCAAAAAACGGACAGACTATCGAGGTGGAATTCATTTCCAATATTTACCCGGTCGGAGATGAAAAGGTAATCCAGTGTAATATCCGGGATATTTCCGAACGAAAGCTCGCTGAAAATATTATAAAACAAATGGCGAAGTTCCCATTGGAGAACCCGAATCCGGTCATCAGAATAGACGGGAACGGAAAAGTACTATTCAGTAATCATGCCGCCCAGAAAAACATGGATTTTTCAGCGGAAAAACTTCTGCGATTGGGTTGGAGGGAGCACATCAAAGAATGCATGGAAAGCGGGAATATCAAGATTGTAGAGCAGGAAATTAATCATAAGATATTCAGCCTTTCATTCACCCCGATACCGGATACTGAGTATCTGAATGTTTACGGGGTGGATATTACGGAAAAAAAGCGCGCGGAGGAGGCAATTAAGAAGGATGAGGCCCGGATGGAGGCGCTCCTGCGTATTTCGAAATATGACGCCGAATCCATACAGGTCTTCCTTGATTATGCCCTCGAGGAGGTGATAAAAATAACCGGCAGTCAAATCGGCTATATTTATTTCTATAACGAGGATACGAAAGAACTGATACTCAGTTCATGGTCGAAGGGTGTGATGAAAGAATGCAGTATAGAAAATCCGCCGTCAATCTATTATCTTGAAAAAACGGGTTTCTGGGGCGAGGCGGTTCGTCAGCGGAAACCGATCGTGAATAACGATTTTCAGGCGCCTCATCCTTTGAAAAAAGGTTACCCGAAAGGGCACGCTCCATTATATAGATTTGTAACTATTCCGGTTATTTTTAACGACAGGATTGTCGCGGTGGTGGGGGCAGCGAATAAGGAAAGCGATTATACCGATACGGATATTCGCCAGATGATACTGATGATGGATACCGTGTGGAAGTATACCGAGCACAGAAAAATTGAAGAAGAGGTACGGAAGTACCGCGACCATCTCGAGGAACTGGTTCAGGAGGGTTATGCCGAGCTTACCCGGTCGGAAGCGCGTTATAGGATGCTTTTCGATAAGGGGAACGACGCGATACTGGTACATGAGCTTATCGAGGGTGAGCCGTCCGGGAAATTTACCGACGTGAATGAAATCGCCTGCTCGATGTTCGGCTACACCCGGGAAGAATTCCTTAAATTATCGCCTGCTGATATTAATACGGAAATGGACATAAAAAACGACGAGGCATTTCTGGAAGACCTGAATCAGCTCAGCCATAATCTCTTCGAGCGTACGATACGTGCCAAGGATAAAAAAGAGCTTATTGTCGAGATCAGCGCCCATATTTTTAAATTTTTAGGGAAGAAAACGGTCATATCCATTATCCGGGATATTTCGGAACGTAAGACAGCTGAACGGGAACTGGTTCAGGCAAGGGAAATGGCCGAAGATGCAAACCGTTCCAAGAGCCTGTTCCTCTCCAATATGTCGCATGAGATACGCACCCCGCTGAACGCAATTCTGGGGTTTTCGGAATTACTGATGCGTGAAAGCGCGTTAACGGGACAGCAGGGAGATTGGCTTCAAACTATTAAAAATTCCGGCGAACATCTGGTCAGTCTGATTAACGATATTCTCGATGTTTCGAAAATCGAAGCGGGGAGGGCGGAACTTAATCCCGAGGTGATCAATTTAAGGGAATTGCTGAATAATATAAAGAGTATGTTCATTATAAAAACCGATGCGAAGGGAATACTGCTGACGGTAACCGTCGAGAAGGATGTCCCGCATTATATCGAAACCGACGCGGGAAAGCTCCGTCAGATACTGATCAACCTCACGGGAAACGCGGTAAAATTCACGGATAAGGGAAGCGTGTCAGTGAGTGTTTATATGGATAAAAATGCGGGCGGCTCCCGTCTGATCGCGGACGTCGAAGATACGGGGCCTGGTATTCCGGGTAATGAATTGGATCATCTTTTCGGTACGTTCGAGCAGTCGTCGGAGGGAATCAAAAAAGGCGGAACCGGTTTGGGCCTTTATATCAGCAGGAAATACGCCCGTATGATGGGCGGTGATATTACCATATCCAGTACGCCCGGAAAGGGCAGTTGTTTCAGTTTAGAGCTTACGATAAAAGAAGCACAGATGAAAAACGGCAATATTGAAGATAAAACCGGAAAAATAATCGGGCTGGAAAAAATCGACACGAAATATCGTATCATGATAGCCGACGACGAGCCCGCGAATTTGCAATTGCTTCGTTCAATACTGAAGCAAACCGGGTTCGAGATAATCGGCGCCGTCGACGGGAAACAGGCATTTGAATACTTCATTGATAAAGCGCCCGACCTTGTCTTCCTTGATATCAGGATGCCCGAAATGAACGGATATGAAGTGATCGAGAAAATCAGATCGAACGAAAAGGATACCCGCACCCCGATCATAGCGTTGACGGCCAGCGCATTCGATGAAGAAAAGAATAAAATTCTCGAAAGGGGCGCGGACGGATATATCCGAAAACCGTTCAAGATAGAGGAAATTTTTAAAGCGGTACATGCCCATCTAGCCGTCCCGTATATTTACAGTACGGCTGAAAGTAGGACTGATAAAAAGAAACCCGTAAGCCTACGGAAAGAAGAACCGGCGCTGCCAAAAGAGCTGATCGAATCTTTACTGGAAGCCGCGAAAAGTATCGATCTGGATCGTGTGCTCGAGTTAGTCGATGACGCGGAAAAGATTTCTCCGCTGATTGCCGAAGAAATCAGGCAATTAGCCCATGCATTTCAGTACGAAACATTGATCAAACTGCTAAATCAACAGGGAGATATAAAATGAACGAAAATACAATCACCGACCGCGCGGATAAAAAAGCCAATATCATGATTATTGACGATGTGCCGGCAAACCTTCAGGTTCTATCCGAGTTCCTGAAAAATAAGGCTTATAAAGTACGGCCTGTTACCAACGGGAAAATGGCGCTCCAGGCGATGCATATCGAACAACCGGATCTGATCCTTCTGGATATAACGATGCCGGATATGAACGGTTTCGAGGTCTGCGAGATATTAAAAAAGGATGAAAAACTGAAACATATCCCGGTTATTTTTATCAGCGCGATCGACGGTATTTCGGATAAAGTCAAGGCGTTTACCATGGGGGGTGTGGATTATATTACAAAACCCTTTCATTATGAGGAAGTTCTGGCGCGGGTCGATACCCAGTTAAATCTTTATAATCTCCAGAGAAGACTCGCATCATATAATCAGGAACTGGAGGAAGTAGTTCAGAGGCAGGTAAAGGAAATATCCGATTCTCAAATGGCTACGATTTTCGCTATCGCGAAATTGGCCGAATCGCGGGATGAGGATACCGGCACGCATCTGGAGCGTGTCCAAAAATATTGCCGAATTCTGGCATTGAAACTGAGAGAAAAGGAGCCTTATCAAGCGGAAATAGACAATTCATTCATTCGGGATATTTTTCAGGCAAGCCCGCTCCATGATATCGGAAAGGTCGCTATTCCCGATGCGATTCTCCTCAAACAGGGAAAATTGACCCCTGAGGAGTTCGAGGTAATGAAAACGCATACTAGTTTGGGTTCGGATACCCTGAAAGCCGTAAATGTCAACTATCCGAATAACTCATTCATTAATATGGGTATTAAAATCTCCCGTTCGCACCACGAGAGATGGGATGGGATGGGATACCCCGACGGCCTTTCGGCGGGCAATATCCCGTTGTGCGCGCGTATAATGGCGATAGCGGATGTTTACGACGCGCTCCGGTCGAAACGTTGTTATAAGCCGCCGTTTCCGCATGATAAGAGCAGGGATATTATCATGGAGGGAAAGGGCGCCCAATTCGACCCGATTGTGGTGGAGACCTTTGAAGAAACACAGAACGAATTCCGCGAAATTGCCGGTACTATGGTAGAATAGGGGAATTCCAAACAGGAATAAATTATGAATAAGAAGTATTTGGAAAAATTTAAAGCCAGCATAATGATTATTGATGATGTGCCGGCAAATCTTGAACTTCTATCCAATGTTCTCCGTGAGTACGGATACCGTGTATTGCCCGCGCTGAATGGAAGATTTGCTCTGAACGCGTTAAAAAAAGAAATCCCCGATTTAATCCTCCTGGATATCATGATGCCGGATATGGATGGATATGAAATTTGCAGTACTATAAAAAATGATGAAAGAACGAAAAACATACCGGTAATTTTTCTCACCGCATTAGACAGAAAACAAGATGAAGAGAAAGGATTGGCGCTCGGAGCGGTTGACTTTATCACAAAACCGTTTGATATCCCGATTGTCAAGAAACGTATCGAAAACCATCTTGAGCTGAAATTTATTCGTGACAAGCTGGAGGATATCGTTCAGGTTCGAACCGAGGAACTCAGAAAAAAAAATATCCAGCTCAATAAGGAGATTGAGGAAAGGAAAAAAGCTGAAGAAATGCTTCAGGCATCCCTCCAGGAAAAAATAGCTTTATTTAAAGAGATACATCATCGCACCTATAATAATATGCAGATTATTTCCAGTTTATTAAACCTGCAAATCTCGATGAGTAACAACGAAATAATCAGCAGCGTATTTCAGGAAATGATAGACCGTATTCAATCAATGGCGCAGGTACATCAACTGCTTTATTCTACACAATCTCTTTCCAGTATTAACTTTAAGGATTATCTCTATAAAATCACCGATCTCCTGACGCGCAGTTATCTTCACGATCCCGATGCGGTAAAATTTAACCTCGATCTCCAGGATATTAATCTAGGTCTGGATACCGCGATTCCCTGCGGTTTGGTTGTCAACGAGCTGATAACAAACAGTATAAAGTACGCATTCCCGGAGGGCGGGAAAGGGGAAATATATATAGAATTGAATACGAAAAATGAAATGATCTATATAAAAATACATGATAACGGAAAAGGTTTTCCCGATGGATTCGATCCGAGGAAATCAAAGGGGATGGGATTCCAAATTGTCTTCGATCTTATCGAGAAACAGTTGGAGGGTGAGGTAAACTTTTGTTCTAAAACCGGTTTTTGCGTGGTTATCAGTTTTCCTGATAGACAATACCGGAAAAGACTCTGATTCCACAGATATAACAAATTCATGGGGAAATCAGTTTGACAATATTTATTATCAGTGGTGTTCCGCCTATCGTTATATTGATTTTTCTTTTCTGGGCTAGAAACTGTACAAGAAAAGTGTTAAGTATGTGATGAGTTAGAAGTGTAAAGGATGTGTATACAGTACATCATAATAGCTCATTATATTCCGATAAGATATATTATGTTAAGTTATATTATCTACCGGCTCTCTTCGTTCTCTTGCGTATTTCCGTCACACCCCTTATAATACCTGCTCACTAATTCAGGGGAATCCCAAATGAAAAAATTACTTTTAGCTCTGTGTATACTGTGTATTACGGCCTGTGAGGCCTCCTACGCGGGCGCAAAAGCAAAATCATCGAAAATATTCGTACTTTGCTTCCATACGTTCCATGACGCGAAAAAAGGGCAATATAACTTCGCTCCCGCCGTATTTTCCGAGCAGATTCAGGCTATTAAGAAGCTAGGATACCACTTCCTCTCTATGCAGGACTTTATCGCGGGTAAGTTCGACTATCCCTTGAACGTTATGATTACTATCGACGACGGCAATAAAACTATCGATAATATCTATAAGGACGTGCTGAAGAAGAACGGCGTACCCGTCACCTTCTTCATCTATCCGAATATCATCGGTAAAATGAATTACGCCCTCACGTTTAACGAACTTGCGTGGTATAAAAAGGACGGCGTTTATTTCGGCGGCCACGGTTATTTTCACGAGTTCGTCAACCAGAAACTCTACGACCTGAGCGTACAACGCTTCAAGGACGAGATTTATAAAGTCAAGGACGTGCTGGAAAAAAAGCTCGGCATGCCGGTTATCACCTACGCCTATCCGTTCGGAGTGTACTCCCCTATTACCATCGAGCATCTCAGGCTCGCCGGATACAAGTACGCGTTTACCATCAAATGGGGCTATATCGAAACCCCTATCGATCCGGCCAAAGCATACGAACTTCCCCGTTATCTCGTTACTCCTACCGAATGGAAAAGCATCTATGAAATACTAAAAAAGTACTCCGGGGTTCAGGCCAGCGCCAAGAAATAAGGAGTAATAAACTTAACTACGCCGCACTCCCCTGCCGTTTTTATTCACATTTTTACCCTTTCCCGGTATAATACTGTAAAAATACAGGTGCAATCATGAAATACCGCGTGGAAAAAGATTCTATCGGCGAGAAAAATATCCCTGAAAACGCCCTCTACGGCATCCATACCGTTCGCGCTCTGGAAAACTTCCCATCGGACGGCGCGAGAGTGCCTGTAGAACTAATCCGGTCGATTGTTCTGATTAAACGATGCGCGGCCGTCGTAAGCCTCGAAAACAGCCTCATCGAGCCCTCCAAGGCCTCCGCCATCATCAATTCATGCGATCAACTGCTGACGCATCATCCGTCCGACGCGTTTCCACTGCCGTCCATACAGGGGGGCGCGGGCACTTCGGTCAATATGAACGTCAACGAGGTAATCGCGAATACGGCAATTCTGCTTCTCGGCGGAAATCCCGGCGATTATCATCTCGTTCACCCTAACGACGACGTCAACCGTTTCCAGTCCACCAACGACGTCTATCCGTCCGCGCTCCGTATCGCGGTGATCGAACTTCTTGTCAATCTTGCCAACAGCCTTGCCGACCTGCAATCATCGCTTCAGGAAAAGGAGCGTGAGTTCGCGGATATCATCAAGGTCGGGCGTACCGAGATGCGGGACGCGGTTCCCGTGACGCTCGGGCAGGAATTCGGGGCTTATGCCGAGGCGATCGCCCGCGACCGTTGGCGCGTGTTCAAGTGCGAGGAACGCCTTCGCGTGCTGAATATCGGGGGCACTGCGGTCGGAACAGGGCTGAACGCTCCGAAAATCTTCATATTCCGCCTGATCGAGGAACTCCGTAGAGCTACGGGGCTGGGCATCAGCCGCGCGGAAAATAATATCGATATGACGCAGAACGCCGACGTTTTCGCCGAAGTCTCGGGCATCCTGAAAACGGTCGCTGTCAACTATATAAAAATTTCGCACGACCTTCGCCTGCTGTCGAGCGGGCCTTATGCGGGTATCGGGGAAATCGATCTCCCGAGGCGTCAGGCCGGGAGTTCGATTATGCCGGGGAAAGTCAACCCGGTCATACCGGAGTATGCCGCGTCTATCGGGATACAGGTGATCGCGAACGATTCCGCTATCACACAGGCCGCGTCGATGGGACAGCTCGAACTTAACGCGTTCCTCCCGGTGATCGCGGAAAATCTCATCCGTTCGGTAAAACTCCTGACGGACGGCGCTGTATCGCTGAAAAATTACTGCATCGACGGGATTACCGCGAACGCGGAGCGATGCCGCGTCCTTTTAGAACATAGCGAAGCCCCCGCCACCCTGCTCGCCCCCTATATCGGCTATGACCGGAGCGCGGAAATCGTTTCATACGCGCGGGAACGGAGTATCACAGTACGCGAAGCCGCGATAGAAATGAAGATATTTACCGCGCCCGAGCTCGATATTATTTTCGATACGCGGCACGCCACGTCCCCCGGAATATCCGGGAGTAAAGAGCTCAGGGATAGAATAAATCTGAAAAATGAGAGCGACAGCCATGAATGAGACCCCAAAAAGCGAAAGGATGCATATCGGGATATTCGGCCCCAGGAACGCCGGGAAGTCGAGCCTGATTAACGCCCTGACCGGGCAGGAAATCGCGCTGGTGTCAGATACCCCCGGCACGACGACCGACCCTGTTTATAAATCGATGGAAATACTCCCGATAGGCCCGGTCGTGATAATCGACACCGCCGGTCTGGACGATTCCGGCGATCTGGGCGCGAAACGTGTTAAAAAGTCGATGGATGTACTGCGTAAATGCGATTTAGCGGTGGTAGTAATTCCCGCTCGTACTATTTTAGACGAAAGCCCCGCGGCTGAGGATGATTTATTCAAGTCATTACAAGACAAAGAGATACCGTTCATCGTGGCGGTAAATAAAATAGATATCGATTCCGTTGACGATACGCTTATTCGTAAACGGCTGAAAAATATCCCGTTCATCAAAATCAGCGCGCTGACAGGCGCGGGAATCGGACTTCTCAGGCAGGCGATAATTACCGAGAGCGACGTGAGATGGCGTGAGGATACGATAGTCGGGGATATTATTTCCCCCGGCGACCTCGTGGTGCTGGTCGTCCCGATAGACGACGCCGCCCCTAAAGGGCGTCTCATCCTCCCGCAGGTGCAGACGATCCGCGATATCCTCGACCATGACGCTATCGCGCTGACGGTGAAGGAACGCGAGCTCGCGCAGACATTCCGAATGCTCAGCGTCAAGCCGAAATTGGTCATCACCGACTCGCAGGCGTTCCAGAAGGTATCGGCGGACACCCCGCCGGACATCCTGCTGACATCGTTCTCTATCCTGTTCGCGCGGTACAAGGGCGACCTTCTGACCTACCTGCGCGGGATAAAACGCATCAATTCGCTTAAAGACGGCGATAAAGTCCTGATAGCGGAAGCATGTACGCATCATGTGCAGTCCGACGATATCGGGACGGTAAAAATACCGCGATGGCTGTCGCAGTTTACGGGAAAGAACCTGGTTTTCGAAAAATCCAGCGGCTGCGGCTTCCCGGACAACCTGTCGGAATACCGCCTCGTCGTGCATTGCGGATCGTGCATGCTGAACCGCCGCGAAACTATCGCGCGCGCGCGCGCGGCCGAACAGGCGGGGGTCGCGATCACCAACTACGGGCTGACTATCGCCTACTCGTTCGGTATACTCGAACGCGCGCTTCGGCCGTTCCCTATCGCGGAAGCCATCCTGTCCGACGATATTTACTAAGGGGGAGTTATGAAAACGGTTATCTATTATTTCACCGGCACCGGGAATTCGCTTTGGGCGGCGCGTAAAATCGGGGGATATTTGGGCGATACCGAGCTTATCCCGATTATCCGCGCGATGAAGGAGAAAAAATTCGCGCCTGAAGCATCGCGGATCGGCTTTGTTTTCCCGCTATACTTCGGCGGAATCCCCCTGATTGTCGCCGATTTTATCCGCGAATTGGATTTTTCCGGCGCGGAATATATTTTCACGGTCTGCACCCGGGGATTCCATATTGCCGGGGGCGCGATCAAACAGATGAAAAATTTATTGCTATCGCAGGGTTCCAGCCTTTCATTGGGGCTTTACCTGAATATGATCGATAACTACCTCCCGACGTTCGATATACCCGCGAAGGAAGCATTGATAAAAACCAACGTTTCCGCGCAGGATAAAACGGAAAAAATCGCCCGGATGATCGCCGCGGGTAAGAAAAAAATCAGTTACGCGCTTCTCGAGATCAACGGGAATATCCTCTATCCGTCTTTCCTGAGGGGCGCGCGCGGGATGGACGCGGAGTTTATCCTGCGGGATACCTGTAACGGATGCGCGACCTGCGAAATGGTCTGCCCGGTGAACAATATCCGTATGACGGACTCCCGCCCTGAATTCCTTCATCACTGCGAGCAGTGTTATGCCTGCGCGCACGCGTGCCCGAAACTGTCCATAGTACCGGGAACCAAGTCGCTCAATAAAAAGCGCCGTTTCAGAAACCCCGAGATCGCACTGAGAGATATTATCGCGCAGAAAAGCGGGTAAGATGTTACTTTTTTCAATAAGCGCGGTATAATACTGCAGGAGGACGCAATGAGTTTTAAAATTTCTCCTGTTTCCAAAGAACCCGTCTATTCCATCGATAAACTACCCCGTAAAAAAGGAATCACTAAGGCCGCTGCGCTGATCGCGCTATCGGTGACAGCAATTATTACCGGGGGAGCCGAACCCCCTCCGCCGATGCCCGGTAAGGTGGCATATAATCCTCTAATCTACGATAAAGCGGAACTTGTCGTATATCTCGACGAAATGTACAAATGGGATTGCAATATTGAGATGAAGTACGATATAAAAGTCGAAATCAAGACAAAGGACGGTAATATCAGCTTTATC
This sequence comes from Brevinematales bacterium, assembly GCA_013177895.1. GTDB lineage: Bacteria > Spirochaetota > Brevinematia > Brevinematales > GWF1-51-8 > GWF1-51-8. Next base: position 25,619 of record JABLXV010000015.1, read on the forward strand.
GCCGATGGGTATAAAGAAAAGTATAAAATCGCCTATGAGTGGGTCGCCCTGCCGGGGTATACCACGAACGGGAAACCTGATAGCATTTTATCATCGAACGAGATCGCGCTGATAAAAGACTATCAGTTCGATTCTACCTATATTTTTATCATCGATAAAAACCGGCTTACGGATATAAAAAGCGCTTTTTACGGTTTCTATACCGTTATCAGTAAAAAAGTAAAATTTCCTAAATAGAGGCATTGTATGGAATTCAGGATAGAAGCCGAAACACGCCGACCTTGTTTAAGCGGTATTAAAAAAGTCCAGATAAAAAAATCTACTATACTTTTATGCCTTCTGGGTCTGATGTCCCTATTCCCTGTCTCCTGCGCGAATGAGTGTAAACCCCTCGCCGGTTCGCCCGCGCTTCCCCCGATGGATATTTCCAACAAACAGGAATTGACAGCTTTAATCGATGGGGATGCCGAATCAAAATATGGGATATCCTTCGTACATGATTATCCTCTAGAAATCACATATCAGGGAAAGACGATAAAATTCACGGCGGACGGATTCGATATGGCGAATAAAATCGCATACGAATTCATCGGGTTAAAGGATTATTATTCAAATACTATCAAAGACGATGTGCTGACTATCGATGAAATAGAATCTTTACAAAATATGAAATTCGGCGAGTATTATATTGCTGTCCTGAATATGCCCTCATCGGTTATGGCGCGTTCGAGTTTTCGTAACACCATCGATCAATTCATCAGCGACGGAAATATTCTATACAACCTAAAAAAATCCAAATAATTTCCGCGGTAATCTAAAAATATAATATTATCACACCGTTACTTTTACAATTTATGACTGTATGTTATTATATAAAGGAGAATTTTTCAGGAGGAATCCATGGATTTTCAGATACGCCCCGAAAAAAATACTACCCGGTATCAGGTCAAGCCTTCCGCGAGGAATAGCGGAAAATTGATTCTTCCCATAGCCGCCGCGATGATAGCGTTAGTCGGATGCGGTTCTCAGACCAAAGAGGACTATCCCCCTCTCGCGGGAAAGCCTGTGTACAATCCCCCGATCTACGAAAAAGCTCAGATGAATGATATCGCTTCAAATATGTTCGGGGAATATCTGGATATTACATTCAACCCGGAACAAAGCATCAAACTGAAAGATAAATCGGGTACAATCGAATTTACCGCCGACGGGTATAACGAAAAATATAAAATCGCCTACGAATGGGTCGGTCTCCCGACTTATAAACTCGACACCAATCAAAAATCCGCTCTTTCCGAAAGCGAAATATCGCTGATTAAGAATTATAAATTCGATTCGACCTATATTTATATTATCTATGAAAAAGCCTATTACGATATCTATCGGGAGTTCTGGCCGTTCTACGAATGGTATACCAACGAGGTTAAGTAAAACGCTCAATAGGAGGAAAAATATGGAATTCCAGATTCGCATGGAAGATAGAAATCCCGAGTATAGTTATAATCCTGAAGAAATTGCAATTAAGCGAAAAAAGTACGTTTCACCGCTCCTGATCTGCCTTTTTGCAATCTTAGGAATGGCATCCTCCGCGAGTCCGGCGGACGTAAAAACCGCGGGAGTTCCTGTCTATAATCCCGAGGTTTATTCGGTCACGTCGATGACCGTAATAGTAGATAAAATTATTCAGGACAATATCGATATAAAAATGAAGCATTCCGTCCCGTTAAAACTTAAAACGGATGACGGTAAAACGATCGAGTTTATCGCTGACGGGTATAACGCGGAAAAAAAACTCGCCTACGAGTGGATTGCCGCGCCGGATTATTCCAAAGATAAAAAAGCAACTGAAATTCTCACAACTAATGATATCGCGTTCATCAAAAACGCCAAATTCGGCGATACTATAATCCTCGTAATCGATAAAAAAGATAAAATCGGAATGCAGCAATATGTCAGCACCTATATGTATCTATTGAAAAACAAGGATAAAGCAAAGTAATCATATCGGAGGAAGTTGTGGATTTTAGAATAAAAAGCGAGCATAGAAACCCGGAGTACGATATTCATCCTGAACGCCCTCCGCAAACGAGAAAGAAAGCCGCCCTGCCCCTTCTGATGGGAATACTGATGGTATTTGGGACTACCCCCTCCGCGGCACCCTTAGAGGCAGAAAAAACTACTATGGGGGAACCGGTTTATATTCCCACGATTTATACTATCGACGAGATGATCAATAGGGCGGATCAGGCAATACATTTTCATATGACCGTAAAAATGAAGCATCATGTTCCGCTGAAGCTGAAATCGCCCGATGGAAAACAGATCATCGAGTTTATCGCGGACGGATATAACGCCGATAAAAAACTTGCCTACGAATGGATTACCGCGCCGGGTTATGCAAAGGATAAAAATGATGCCGATATATTATCTACGAAGGAAATATCGTTTATCTCGAACTCGATGTTCGGAGATACCATGATATTTATTATCAATACAAATGACGCGGATTTAGTCTGGGACTACGTTTCCGCAAGGATGATAACTCTCAAGAAAAGTATGAATAAGTAACAATAACATGCGATACGAATGGAGGATACTATGAAATTCGAGATTAAGAAAGAGACGCGGGGTATTGGGTATAGCGAAAATCAGGCGAAGACTCCGAAAAAGGCGATTGCCGCCGCGGCGATTATATTAGGTGTTTCCATTCTCGCCGGGTATAATTCCGTAAGCGCGGGCGGATACGCAAAGGACGGCGACGTCGCAATGCTTCCCGCACTGAAGAATAAGGGCGAAGTGATGCAGATTTTCAAGGACCTTTTCAAGAAAAAACTCCCCATGAACTTTAAGCAGGATTACCAGCTCAAGCTGAAAGATAAGAATAGCGTGATCGAGTTCGAGGCGGATTTATACAATTCCGACGCTAAAATCGCGGTGGAATGGGTATCCGCGTCAAACTATACGAAAAATGAAAAAACCTCCATGATACTGACCTCCGACGAGACCGCGCTGATAAAGGGGTATGTATTCGATTCGACCTATATTTTAGTAATACCGGGTATCTATGAGTATGAAGTGAAAGATACGGTAAAAAAGTTTATCGATTTCTACATGAAGCAGTAACCCAAAAGGAGACACTATGATATTCGAATTGGCGCGGGAGACGCGTATTCCAGAGTATTCATCGATAAAAAAATCGAAAAAAACGAAATCCCTGCTTCTTATCGGCGCGTTTATTCTCGCCGGCTTATCCCCGTTAAGCGCGGAAACACCTGATGACCTACAACCCCTCCTCGGCGTACAAGTAGTCGCCCCGAAAATTCTATCTTCCGAACAGGTACAGCAGATTGTGAATGAAACTTTTAAAAACACCCTCGGTTTCGAGTTAAAAGATAAAAAAGCAATCAGCCTGAAATCCGGTAAAAATACGGTAATTTTCTTCGCGGAAAGCTATAACTCCCAGAAGAAAATCGCCTTCGAATGGATGGGTAAGAGTGAGTATCACGACGGGAAAAATAACTACTCGAAGATTATTTCCCCGGCTGAAATGAAATGGATCGATCATTATCAGTTCGATCATACTTATATTGTCGTATCGTATGGGATCAACATGGAGTCGATCCAGTACGATATCTCGAAGTTCATCGATTTCTACACGAACCAGTAATATGAATATAGTACTTCTTTTAACCGACAACTGCAATCTGCGATGCACCTACTGTTATTACCAGAACACTAAAAACCGTAAAAACGGCGACCCCGGGACAATTACGGGGGCTATCGATTATTTTTACGGCTACGCTAAAAAAATGAAGCACGATTTCCTGAATATCACTTTCTTCGGTGGCGAACCTCTGCTTTCATGGGATTTACTCAAGACCGGCGTCGCGCATGCGGAGAATATCCCCGACCCCGGTTTCCGCTTTCACTTCGCTGTCAACACTAACGGGACTTTACTATCCGACGAGAAAATCGATTATATGGAAGAGCATAAATTCCTCATCTATCTCTCCCTCGACGGTGTAAAAAAGACCCAGGACAGCCAAAGGCCTCTGCATAACGGCGGCGGAAGTTACGATATGATCTCCCCGTGGATACCCCGTCTCACTAAGTCCAACACGATGGTGGAGAAAGTAATCACTCCCGAAAATGTGGCGTCGTTTACCACGGACATAGAGTTCATTATCAACAGGGGATTCCGTTCGATTATCACTACCCCGGATTTTTCGGGAAACTGGACGCGCGAGTCGTTCGAAACGCTGGAGCGGGAATATAAAAAGATGTACCAGCTCTATCTGAAGAAGCAGAAACGCGGGAAAGCGCTGTATATCAATCTGATCGAGGATAAGATCAAAGCCTTCCTCGCGAAAAAGTCGTTCAAGGAAACCTGCTGTAATATGGGTTTGAGTATCTTCTCGGTATCCCCGGAGGGAAATATCTATCCCTGCACGCGTTTTGTGACCAGCGACCCCGGCAGTCCGTTTCTTGTCGGAAACATCAAGGACGGTATCGACCCTAAAAAATTAATCTCCATCAACAGCTTCCACAGTAAGGATAAGCCCGAATGCGTCGACTGCACGATCAAAGACCGCTGCCTGGGCAATTCCTGTGGATGCGTGTCCTATTCTACTACCGGCGACATATTCGGCCTGAACCCGTTCGTCTGCGAGCACGAACGGATGATTACCCGGATGGCCGACGAGCTTGCGACCGAACTGTTCGGCTGATTACTTCGTTTCCTTCATCAAAACGAACCATTTCCCGTCGACGGTTATTTTCCCGTCCGCCGATTTTTCGGTTTTCCCTGTCACCAGGTCGATATATTTCTTCCCTTTCAGATAGGGAATATTCGCGGTTTTTACCTCGTCGGTCAGATTGATCAGCACGACGATCTTTTTATTCTTCACTTTCCCGCGATAGTACAGCGCCAATCCCTTATCCCCGGCGTCGGCAAACTCTATATCCAGCCCCGCCAATTCGGGATTCGCCATCCGCAGGCTGATCATCGTCCGGTAGAGGTTCCATAATGAATCCTTCTCCTTCTGCGCCGTCTCGACATTGAACATCCCGGAATAATCGTACAACGGATACCACGGCTTCCCCGCAGTGAATCCGGAATTTTCCCCGGAGTTCCACTGCATCGGGGTGCGCTTTTTCTCGTCGCTGCTGCCGTTATCCTGTATCATCCCGATTTCCTCGCCGTAATAGATAAAAGGCGTGCCGGGCATGGTCAGCAGAATGACCGCCGCGAGCTTGGCCCTGCTGATATCTTTCATCATCATATTCATCGAACGCATCTGGTCGTGATTGGACAGGAACGGCGCGTAAAATCCGAGCGGCGCTCCCAGTTTCTTTTTATCGTTAAAGGAAGCCGCGAGTTTATCGATATTTTTCCCGGTAACGCTGTTCAGGATGAAGCTCGCGAGGTTGAAATCGAAACAGAGGTCGAGTCCCTTGCCGCCGTCATAGTATTTCGCGACAATTTCGTTACGTTCCCACGTTTCCCCCACGAGCATTGTGTCAGGATTGACCTTTTTAACAAACTTGTTGAAATCCGCCCACCATTTGAGGGTCTCCGGGGTGTCTGACTGCCCCGAGCCGCCGCTTGTCTCAACCAGATAACGCGCGGCGTCCAGACGGAAACCGTCGACGCCCTTCTTGATCCAGTACTCCGCCACCTTGTAGATTTCCTTCGTAACATCGGGGTCCTGATAGTTCAAATCCGGCATCCCGTTCCAGAACACGGCGTAGTAGTATTCCTTACGAATACTATTAAACGCCCACACGGTCGAGGCTCCGCCGCCGCCCCACGGCTTCCCCCATCCGCCCTCGGGAATAGCCGGAGCCCAGACATAATAGTCCGTGTACGGGGTTTCCTTCTGGACGGACTTTTTAAACCATTCGCACTGGGACGATGTATGATTGATTACCAGATCGAGGATGATTTTTATCCCGCGCTGATGCGCCTCTTTAATCAATAAATCGAAATCGGCATTATTCCCGTAATCCGGTTCGATTTTATAGTAGTCGATCGTATCGTAACCGTGATAGGACGGCGAATCGAACGCGGGCATGAGCCATATCGCGTTGATGCCGAGATCGGTTTTAGTTTTCGGGTTGCCGTCGTTCAGGTAGTCGAGCTTCTCGATCAGCCCCTTGATGTCGCCTTTCCCGTCGCCGTCAGCGTCGTAAAAACTTCTGATAAAGATTTCATAGAATACCGCGTCTTTCCACCAGTTCTTGGCAAACGACAGATTGGAGACAAGGGTCATCAGGAGAAGTACCGCAATTAAATTTTTCATTTTTTACTCCTCATTTTTAATAAATCCTTATATTAAATAAAAAGGGCGGTGTTTAACCGCCCTGTCTTTTTAGATATATTTCTTGTATTCCGGGTTGTCGGGGAAGTACCTGACCGCGACCACTTTATTGCCGCGCCCGTTGTAGATAAACCCGCCGTTCCAGTATTCCAACGCGGCGAACAACGCGTTACCGCCGTCCATCTCGTTCGATTCGGGACCCTTCCATGCGACCAGGTCGGCGAAATGCTCGAAATCCTGCGATACGAGACAAATTGTCCGGTTCAGGGAGAACTTGTTCCAGTCCTGAAGCAGGCCGAAACCGACACCCTCGTCCTCGACAATGACTTTCGCGCGCTTATTGAAATCGAACCAGACGCGAATCTTTTTATTCGGGTCGAGCTTGTTACCGTGTTCAATTCCGTTCTTGATCAGCTCGCTGATCTGCTGTTCGAGGAGGTTGACTTCCTTATACAAATCGGGAGCGTACTGGACGATATACGAGGTATAAGCGCGAACTTTTGAAAAATCACTTGGGAACTCTTTGTAATACATACCGTGGGTATTAAAGAGAACATGAGTGTCGTCTTTCAGAAGCTGCTTAATTTCAATCTCGCGGTTGTCCTGCAAGCGCACAATCAATGTGTTCTCGTTTTTCCATCCCACCACGTCATACTTATAATAATCTTCGACCAACATTAAGAGTTCCTCCTTCCCAAAACTAAGTAAATAGATTTCATTTATCAATCGGAAAATATCAACTAGAACTTGATTTATGATAGTATTAAAAATGCATTTTGTCAATGATTTTCTTTAATGATATTAACGGTATTCTATGATATTTTACAAACGATGAGTACAATGCCGGATTTCCGCGAATCGAATTGCGTACAGGACAAATCGGTAAATATTCCATCAATAATAAAACCTGTTTCCTCGGCGATCCCGACAACCTCCTCGTATTGATAAGGATGGAGTTCCATCGAGAATAAACGGTGACCGGCCTTGACATCCGCCCACTCTACCTCTAAGATATTAAACATGAGCGACCGGTCGTCGATAAAATCATAGAACCGGATATATTCTCTCTTGTTTTTTTTATCGATATAAATGACCCTTTCTTTCCTCTCAAGAATTTTCGTATAGTTCAGGAATTCCACCACGAGAACCCCGCCCGGATTGAGGAGGCTTTTCCAGACCCCGAATGCGTCCCTCAAATCGTCCGTCGAGAGAAAATGCGGCAGGGAATTCCCCATACAGAGAATCATATCGAATTTGCCTGTCTCCGCCGCATTGAGTTCCCTGATGTCGCCGGTCAGCCATTTTACAGGGACATTCTCGCGGGCGGAATTTATTTTCGCTTTCGCGATCATGTTTTCCGATAGGTCAGCCCCGGTCGCCTTAATCCCCGTCTTTGCCGCGGCAATAGCGTATATTCCAGTCCCGCATGCGGAATCGAGAAGATTTGATGCGGGATACTTTTTAATAAACCCCTCGATTGCCGCCCGCGTCAGCTCAAGTTCCTCGTTATATCCGGTCATATCGTCATAAAAATCCGAGACGTCGTCATAAAACATTATTTTTTCCCCGAGGTTTTGCATATCATACCCGGAACAGGGAATATACGCAAATAAACGGAAAATAGATGAAATGAAAATTTTTATTTAAAGAAATTTGACGAAAGCCGATAAATGCATTATAATTTTTGTCACAATGAGGCGGGAACACAGGATTATAAAACGGCTCCTCGTTGTACCGCGGGGCGTAGCGCAGCTCGGTTAGCGCACCTGCCTTGGGAGCAGGGGGCCGGAAGTTCGAATCTTCTCGCCCCGAAGGTGATCGCGCTTGTAGCTCAGCTGGATAGAGCAACGGCCTTCTAAGCCGTGGGCCACAGGTTCGATTCCTGTCAGGCGCATAACGTGGAGGAAGTAGCTCAATTAGGTTAGAGCATCGGTCTGTGGCACCGAGGGCTGTGGGTTCAAGTCCCATTTTCCTCCCATTAAATATAAGGATCGGGGAACAATCCTGATCTTATGATAGATTTGCTGAAAGCGTCCGTAGCTCAGGTGGATAGAGCAGTGGACTTCGAATCCGAAGGCCGCAGGTTCGAATCCTGCCGGGCGCAAGCCGGAATTGATTGGTATTATTGACTATAGACCGGGTCATTAGCTCAGTTGGTAGAGCAGCTGACTCTTAATCAGCGGGCCACAGGTTCGATCCCTGTATGACCCAACTTTCTTTAGCGAGAGTGGCGGAATTGGCAGACGCGCTAGACTTAGGATCTAGTACCGAAAGGCGTGCGGGTTCAAGTCCCGCTTCTCGCAGTTCACTCAGGCTAAGGTTATTTGGATTTTATTCCGAATATATTTATCATGCGGGAATAGCTCAGTTGGTAGAGCGCCACCTTGCCAAGGTGGATGTCGCGGGTTCGAGTCCCGTTTCCCGCTCATAGGACCGGCTTTTGGCCGGTCTTTTTTTTGACATTCCTTTTCAGTTTAGATATAATTTTTTGTATGGAAGATCAGGTTTAGAGCCGGGCCCCTTCGGGCAGTATCCTCGCGATACGGGACTTCCTCGTTTGAAAACTATTTTCAAAGGAGACGGTTCCCATGACGGCTATCCTATTAGTCATTTTACTCTTGCTCATTTTTTCTATCCCCACTACCCTTTTTATCATCTACGGTACTTTTGTTCCCGTTGTTCCCGAAAAACCCACTCATTTTCTCAACCCGCATCCCGTCGATCCCGATAAAATATTCGCCTTTCACGAGGCATTTTACTGGCCGCATCTTTTCTGGGAACTCGCGGGCAGGATTATCCTCGAAGGTGAATGATTGTTTCTTCTCTTTTTATATCGCCTAAAAAATAATCCCAAGGAGAACGATTATGTCGTTAACAGAAGAACAAGTCCAGCAACTGAAAGGATTGACCGATTCGGAAGTCATTGAACGCCAAAAGAAAGAAGGTTTCAACGAATTGCCGTCGTCTAAAAAACGCAGCATCTTCCATATTGCATTCGAAGTAATCAAAGAGCCCATGTTCCTCCTGCTGGTGGCATGCGGCTCTATCTATTTGCTGACAGGGGAAACCGTCGACGCGCTTTTACTTCTCGGTTTCGTTTTCGTGATGATGGGGATCACCATCTACCAGGAGGGAAAGACCGAAAACGCGCTCGAGGCTCTCCGTGACCTTTCCAGCCCCCGCGCGCTGGTTATACGTAACGGCGAACGTGTCCGTATCGCGGGACGCGAGGTCGTACGCGGCGATATCATGTTCCTATCCGAAGGGGATAGAGTTCCCGCGGACGGCATACTGCTTTGGGGGATGAACCTGACTGTCGACGAATCCCTCCTGACCGGGGAATCGATCTCGGTGCGAAAATCCCCCGTTGACGACGACCCTAAGACAATGCCGATGAGCCGTCCCGGCGGAGACGATCTCCCGTCGGTATACTCCGGTACGTTGGTGGTCCAGGGGCAGGCGGTCGCGCTCGTGAGGTCGATCGGCTTCAATACGGAGCTAGGAAAGATCGGTAAAGCCCTGCAATCCGTCGAACAGGAAGAAACCCTGCTCCAGAAGCAGACCAACCGTCTCGTCCGCGCGATATTTCTTTTCGCGGCTATCCTCTGCGTCAGTGTTGTCGTGATCACGGGGCTGGTAATCAAGGACTGGGTTCAAGGCCTATTGAACGGCCTGACGCTCGCTATGGCGATGCTTCCCGAGGAATTCCCCGTGGTATTGACCATATTCCTCGCGCTGGGCGCGTGGAGAATATCCAGCCAGAACGTCCTGACCCGTAAGATGTCCGCTATAGAAACTCTCGGCGCGGCGACAATCCTCTGTACCGATAAGACCGGTACGCTGACGCAGAACCGGATGTCCATTCGCCGGATATTCGCGCACGATCAATTCCTCGATATCTCCGACCATGAACATAAAGCATTACCCGAAGATTTTCATGTGCTGGTCGAATACGCGATACTCGCCAGTAAAAAAGACCCGTTCGACCCGATGGAAAAGGCGCTGCAGAAGATCGGCGAAATCAAACTCTCACATACCGAACATCTTCATTCCGACTGGGAACTGGTGCACGAGTACCCGCTCTCCCGCCAGCTTCTCGCGTTATCGCACGTCTGGGTCTCCCCGAAGCATGACGAATATATCATATCCGCCAAAGGCGCGCCCGAGGCGGTATTCGACCTTTGCCACCTCCCGCCGAAGGAGATCGAACGGCTCTCGCTGAAGGTGCAGGAAATGGCTCAGCGCGGGCTTCGCGTGCTCGGAGTCGCGCGGTCGTTTATCCACGATAAGAAACTTCCCGATATACAGCACGATATCAGTTTCGAGTTTTTAGGGCTGATCGGGCTGGAAGACCCTATCCGTCCGGCTGTTCCGGATGCTATCCGCGAATGCTACGATGCCGGGATACGGGTCGTGATGATAACCGGCGACTATCCGGTGACAGCGTCGAATATCGCGCGGCAGATCGGGCTGAATAACCCCGACGAGGTGATTACAGGCGACGAACTCGAAAAGATGAATCCGGAGCTGCTGAAGGAACGGGTGAAAAATGTGAACGTATTCGCGCGCGTAGTCCCGGAACAGAAGCTCTTTCTCGTGAACGCCCTCAAGGCGAACGGCGAAGTGGTAGCGATGACCGGAGACGGGGTGAACGACGCCCCCGCGTTGAAGTCGTCGCATATCGGTGTGGCGATGGGAGAGCGCGGGACGGATGTCGCGCGTGAGGCATCGTCCTTAGTTCTGCTAAAAGACGATTTTTCCTCGATAGTCTCAGCGGTATCCGTCGGGCGGCGTATATTCGACAACCTCAAAAAGGCCATGTCCTATATCGTAAGCGTGCATATCCCTATCGCGGGGATGTCGCTGATCCCTATTCTGCTCGGCTGGAAGGAGGGAGTTCTACTGCCGGTGCATGTGGTGTTCCTGGAACTCATCATTGACCCTGCGTGCTCCATAGTATTTGAGGTGGAACCGGGCAGCCCGACGATCATGCAGCGCCCCCCGCGCGAACCGGGCGAGCCTCTCTTCGGCATCCGCAGCCTGACATTCAGCGTACTACAGGGTATTATCGCGCTGATCGCGGTCGGCGCGGTGTTCGCGTACGCGATCAAGAGCGGGCGGAACGACGACGCGGCGAGAACCCTTGCTTTCGTCACCCTTATCTTCTCGAACCTATTCCTGATTATGACGAACCGGAGCTGGTCGCTGACAATATTCCAATCTCTCAAGGTAAAAAACGCCGCGTTACTGTGGGTATTGGGCGGTACATTGCTTTTCCTCGGATTGGTCGTATTCGTCCCATTCCTTCAGGGTGTTTTCCATTTTACGAATGTCGAATGGTATGACCTCCTGATCGCCGCCGGGGCCGGAATGCTCTCAGTCGTCTGGTTCGAGATTGCAAAAATAATCGCATCCAAAAGAAAAGTCGAGCTTTTAAAAGACAGTAAATAGCGGGATAATCATACCGGCGGCGTGTTAAAACTCCGCCGGTTCTTTGTACAGTTCTATTACCGTAAATAAGTTATGATGAGAATAATCATGCTTTGTTTACGTTTTTTCGTTCAGATTACCACCCCGTTTACCGAAAATAAAAACAGGTTTTTTATCGACGGAGACGATATGCGTTTCGGTATCCTGTTTTTATTCTTTACCGCGGTGCTCGCCGCGGGTCTGCACGCATCGGTCTATACCGTGAAAGACAACGATACGCTTTGGGGAATCGCGCAGAAGTACTCATGCTCGGTTAACGATATCATCCTTCTGAACGAAATGGTCTCCGATCAGATTCATAAAAACCAATCGCTGATTATTCCCGACGAAATAAAAAAGTACAAAGTCCAGCCGGGAGACAACCTGATAAAAATCGCCTCGCAGAACAATACCAAGGTCGGTTATATTATCGTTTACAATAATCTAGCGAGCGAGGACCTTTTTTTAGGGCAGATACTTCTGATACCGGTAATAAAAAAAGGGACGGAAGCAGTTTCCGAGCCGTCGGGCACCATTTTATATTATGAGATACAGCAAGGAGATACGTTATCCCATATCGCGGTGAAATACAATGTCGCTGTGGCCGACCTTCTGAAATGGAATGATAAACCGAACGAAAACGTTTACGCGGGCGAAAAGATAAAAATATTCCTGCCGAAGAATCAGCCCGCGGAAGTAAAAACTCCCCAGCCCAAACCCGAACCGCTGCTCTTAATCAAGCATTCCGTTGCTGAAAACGAAACCCTCTCACACATCGCGTTGCAGTACCATGTCGAAATAGACGACATCGTGAAATGGAATAAGAAGAAAGATACTCAGGTGATGTCCGGTGAAATTCTCGCTATCTATTCGAAAAAGCAGCCGGGTCAGAGTACAAAACCCAACCTCCAGCCACCCATTCCGAAATCTGTCACCCATACCGTCAAGCCCGGAGATACCCTGACGTCGATATCCAAGCTCTACACGGTATCCGTGGAGGAGATTATTTCGCTCAACAAAAAGCCGTCCTATACGATTTATATCGGGGAAAAACTTACCCTGCCCGATAAAGCGCAAAAGACTGATAATAAAAATATTGTGAAGAAAACGGAAAATTGGAATAATAATCAGAAGAGTGTTATATTAACTATAGGTAGTAAGCCGAATTCCGCGCAGATAAAGAAACCGGCGGGGAAACCGTGGGATAAAAGTTCCGTTTTCGCGGTACAGCCGGGGAAAATTACCGGCGTAAGCGTATTGGAACGCGGGGTATTGATCGACCTGAGCGCCCCCCAGAAGATAAAAAACATGGGTGCGGGGATTGTCGAATTCGCGGGTTTCGTTACGGGCTATAATAACATTGTGATAGTGAAATACCCCGATAATAAAAGAGCCGTTTACGGTTATTTGGACGAAGTGTATGTTAAAAAGAACCAGGCGGTCAAAGAGGGAGAATTTATCGGGAAGGTAAATGTTTCCAAATTGACCGCAAAGATACAGTTTTATCTTGAACTGCGCGAAGGGAAACAGACCCTGACCGTATTTAATTGTTTCCCGTTTTTAGCGAAATATACCTATGTCGCAAAAAAATAGAAGGAGAAAACAATGATGATCGATAACACATGGAAAAACGTTATCTCCGATTGGAATGAGACCCGTGAGAAAAAGGCCTTTATCGTGCTGAACCATGTCGACCACGCGATCGACAACGCGATCAGGAATAGGAATATCCCGCATCTTCAGCACTGTATCGGCCGTCACGAACAGGTCGCGGACTGGATCGCATCGTCCCGTCTCCCGCTGGTGTTCCAGACCGCCAACGAGTATTCCCTGCATGGGCACGACCTCGGCAAAGCCCTCGGTATAGGAAATATCAGCCTGATACTCACCGTGGATATTTACCACCCCGAACAGCGAATAAAATTCGAAACATTCGCGGAAGAACGGCTGCATTATAATATACTGCACTTCCTGATCGATAATCTCGCCAACCTGAATATCCCCTCGCCCGCGATCAAATATTTATTCCGGGTAGAAAAATATATCGATAAACAGTTGAAAAACAGAGCGGATACCCCTATAATAAGGAGTATCATAGGCGAAATGAAATCGGGAGGATACGACCCGGTCGCCGACGCCACGCTTCGGGAAGATTTGGAAAATATTTGCCTGAATTATTTCGCAAATCCCCTATTCAGCGATAAGAAGCTAATCTTTACCAAACGGATATCGCTGGTTATCGCGCAAATCCTCCTTGAGCAGGATATAAAAATCCGGAAGGAGTTTATCGTTAAGGCGGGAATTATTTCCGGTAAAAGCGAGGGAATTTCCATAATGGATGAAAAGATTGAAAATAGAATAATTAATGATATAAAAAAGCAAATAGCGGAAAATATAGAAATAGTATAAGCAGGCTGTGGGAACGCCCTAACAAGCTGCGGCTTGGAACGGGAGGAAAGTCCGGGCATGAAAAAGCGAAGAGCCGGCGAATAACCGGGAGCGAAAGCTACGGATAGTGCAACAGAAAACATACCGCCGCAAGGTAAGGGTGAAATGGCGGGGTAAGAGCCCACCGCGGAATATATAAGTATTCCGGCAATGTAAACCCCTCTTCATGCAAGGGCAAGCAGTACGTTTCCGTCGCTTTACGGTTTGCGTACGGGTAGCCTGCGGGACCGCCGCGAAAACGGCGGCTAGATGGATGTCCCAATAACAAAACCCGGCTTACCAGCCTGCTTCTTTTTTTTTCGGAGGTTAGAATGAATGTGAACCCCATAGACCTACAGGTTCTTTTCTCCAAGGCTTCGGAAATATCCGGCACCCTCGGTAGAACCGACGCCTCCAAAGAAGCCGTACAATACCTCGCAGACGTTAAGATGGCTAATGACAGTAAAAACACAACGGAAGTCGTTCACACATTAAATCCCTCCGAAGAAGAAGGAAATAAGATCGAGGATAACCGCCAGCAGAAGAATTCGAAACAAGAAGCGAAAGAACGTAAAGAATTCTGCGACGATAGCGCAGAAGGTAATGATAATAAACGGGCTATGCTCGACGGGAATGTCGGTAAAATTATCGATATTATCGACTAACATTCATTCTATATTTTTATCTGTAAATCCAGCCAAAGGTTCAACCCGAATCCCGGATCGAAATAAGTCATCTTCTTATCCCCCAACCCTATCGCGGGTGAAATTTCCACATACTGGTTCACTACGGTCGTCAGGATGAAACGCCCGGTGAGGAGTTCCGAGAACGTATATTCCGTCGAATGGGTAAAGGAAAGCTCGAATAGCTTCTGGTCATACCGGACGAATGAGTTGCCGTCATACTCGATAGCCTGAGTCGCGAACTTGAGCTGATCACGGTTAACGAGCTTGGAATCCCGCAGATTGAGAGTAATAAACCATATCTTTAAATCCTTCAGACCCTTGATCACCCAGTTGATGGAAACATCTACCGAATGCTCCCATATCGACGCGGGAGAAGATGCGGGTACCTGAGAAGGAAAACCGTATGCCGGCTCGAAATCTTCCTGCGTTTTTATATAAGACACCGACGAGAACGTAAAGACATAGCCCAGCTTTAAATCCACTTCCTGGCTGAGCCAGAGCTGTTCGTAGGTGTTTAATTGAACTTTGTCGGTCATTTTCCGTTCATTATAATTGACGATATTCTGGTATGAGAATGTCGTGTTCATATCTCCCAGTTTGAACGGGGAAGATTTCGTAAATTCAGACAGGAAGAATTTAAAGGTGGTATCGAATTTATTATCCAAACTCTGGAAGTACGAACTGAGATTCCGTTGAGTGGTAAGAAGGGAGTAAAATCCGTACCGCTGAGGAATAAAGATACGCCAAAATCCTTCCAATCTTGGGATTATCAGCTCTATTTTAAATTTATCGTCCAGCTTCGACAAACTGTTATAGGAGGATTCTGAAAAATTCTTCACCAGTTCGAGCGCGTTAATACGCCCGTTCTGCCCGAGAATGAGCGCGCTGTAATGAACCGGTTGGACATAATAAACCTGCCCGAGGGCTGATAACGCATCCTCATATAAAACCTCAGCGCCGATACCGTTATACGACATCTCCAGCACCCGGGTAAACTCGAAATTCACCGTATCGAAGATCAGCGCTTTGGGGAAAATATTTAATGTCCATAGGTTTTTCAGGATGTATTTATCGGTACGAGCCGTTAAAACTCCCGAGGAATTATATCCGAAGCCCGAGGTATCCTTCGCGAAACTATCGTTGATGAGGAAACCCACCGCTTTTTCGGCGGCGTTCTTCATAATCGCCCCGCTGAAATTGGCCACTATAGCGTCGGAACGCTGCTTATCCAAGTCCTCTTCTTCGAAATAAAATCCCTGCGCGATACTTTCAATCCTATCGAAATACCTTTCAAAAAATGTCGTTTCTTTCAGTTTTTCCAGTTCCGTGCGGTAACCTATCTCGTTTGCGATTTTATCATATTTCTCCTGAGTCTTAATATAACTCCCCGATAACGCGAATTCCCAAAAAGTAACTCTCATCGATGTGGTCAGACTCTTTTTCAGGTTTTTCATCGCGTAGACGTTCGCATTGGTAAGAAAATCCTTCACGGATTCGTTGGTATAATTCGATTTATCCACCAGATATGATGAGTCCTGTATAGAAAACTCCGGGGATACCGTGAATTTTGAGCTGATCGGAATATTCTGCCTATAGGTCAGAGAAAAAGTATTCGCGAACTGCCCGTCCGCAATACCCAGAATATAATCGTTTGTCAGGGAAATCAGGCTATGCGATACGCGGTTATCGAAACTTTCCGTATAATTATGCACAACGGATGGGATATATTTCTTATTTTCGTTATAGGTGATCGACAGATTGAATTTCTCCGATGCGCTGTTCCATTGCAGGTACAACGGGAGATTGATTTCATTGGTATCCGTGCTCTGGTAATTCCTGTTATACGATATGGAGTACTTTAACTCCTTAAAGAAGCTGGAATTCAGGCTGATATTGAAATTATCGTTCATACTCTGCCCCGATCCGCCGACGGAAGATATAAAATTGAGACTCCTGTTTTCATAGGTGGAGTTTAACAGCACCGGGCCGATAATTTCGGTATCCCCGATTTTCAGGATTGGTTTCTTGTACTCGAACCTCGGATTGATATAGGCTCCCGTACCGAATAGCGCCTCGTCCATCGTGACATACATTTCGTTGACCCAGACCGTCCCGTGATTATACGGTTCGTTAGTAGAAGTAACCTCTACTCCTACCTCATAATGATTGACGTCCTTCAGATTAGGGTATCCGATGATGGTCGGGTACTCGTTTCCGGTGAATTTTACGCCGTCCACGTCAAGCCTGAGACTCTCGAACACATTAACAGTGATTTCATGCCATGTATCCCGCGATAGCCGGTCGAGAGGAAGCATCCACTTATAATAGCTCTGCTCGGAATTCCCGATCATAAATACGAAGGCCTCGTTGGTATAGGTATCCGAACCGGATTTGTAGACCAGCCCGTTTTCATCCTTGTCAGGGATGTAGATATAGAATTTCAGGTACTTATAGGGAGTGATATCCGAGGAATATGACTGGTTTTTAATAAACGTGCCCATTTTTCCGCCGGTTGCCGGAATCGTATTCGTGTTGATGATGGTATTGCTCAGCGAATAATTAATCGCAAAAGCGGCCTCGTTACGCTGATTCGCCTCCGAATATGTATCGGGAGGGCCGTGCAGTTTATCGAACACTTTTTCACGCTCCTGCGCGGCGGTATCGTCGGAGTTCCATTGATAGAAACGGTTATCGGCGTACTGGACATTATTATAGACACTGACCGGCTCACCGAGCAACACCTGTGAAAATTCCGTTGGAACCCCGTCGATTTTCATCTGGTTCCATTTCAACTGCTTGAACTCGATGGTATCGAAGATAATCCTGCCCTTAACGCCGTTTTTCTGCTTGATATATATCGTGATCGCGGACGCATGCCCGAGTATAGCCAACTGTTCCTGACTGAGGGATTTCAGGTTGATCGTGAATTTCCTCCACGCGCCCTGAACGACCGTCGCGTTTGAAATATCGGTGATACCGATAGCCGAAGGGAATACGATAACCGAATCCCCGCTATCCATGACGCCGTTTCGGTTCAAATCCTCGCTCTGGACAACCCCGTCGCCCTCACCCAGTCTACCCCGGCCGACATGGGTATCGACCGACGACTTGACGGCAAAATTGTTGAAATCGTACCCCGCCTGCGCGCGGTCGAGCTCGCTGTCGAACACTCCGTCGCCGTCGGAATCCTCGTTGGGCTGGCCTACCGCGATATATACTTCGACTTCCTGACTGCCTATCTCCTCGAACACCCCGTCTCCGTCATCGTCGCTCTGAACCAGCGCCCAGAATACGAGCGAATTATAGATACTGAAATCCAAACCCGACGGCCCCGCGAAGTTCATCGACGCCCCTACCCAGCTTCCTGATGTAAAATCGTAGTCGAAGATGAGCGAGCTCTGCAGAACTTTCGGGTAATCTACCGGATCGAGATGGCCTCCGAGCGCGAGATACGGACCGGGTTTTTCGGAGTAGGCCTTTATTCTTTCGCCGTCCAGCGAGGAGGAGTAATTCAGCAGACTGAAACTCCCGTCGAGATAATAGCTCCGGTAATCTTTATAGAGAAGGTTTCCCCTGTTATTATATGCGACGCCCGGTAAATTCGTGCTCGGCGCGGCGAGAATCCACAATGTCTCGTTTTCCATCACCCTGAATGTCTCGCCGAGGCTCTCGAAATCATCGATCAGGGCGTATCCGACAGTATTGACGTCCTTCGACGAGATGGCATACTCGCCCTTAAACGTAAAAGCGAAGTCGTCATTCAATCCGAACACCTTGCCGATATCGAGAGTCCCGTCCACATCGGCGATAACCGTGCCCGACGGAGCCCCGTAGACAGCAGGCGCGTTGCCCGGAGTCCGTTGCCCGATACCGTAAACCACCGTACTGCCGAGATTGATAATTTTCGACGGTTTCCAGTCGAGGCGCGCCGCGATGTCGAATTTTTGCGACCCGTAGAAAAACGGACGGTATTCGTAGTACACTTCAATCGTATCGTTCTCATTGATCGACGACGGATTATAAAAAACAAGTTCCCCGAGTATGTCGACTACAATATAAGTGCTCGGCGGTACTTCCGTACCGTTAACCAGAACTTTCACGGTACCGGGAACTATATTCATATCGAGCTGATAATTCTTCACTTCGACGTTGAAAATGACCTGCATCGAATAAGTCGAATCCGCTATCGCGGAAGGATCGACCGTGTTGGTATATACTTTACCTGTATCGTCCGGGAACGGATGCGCGTTGAAGAATTTTATCATTCCGGTGATCGTATTGACCTCATAGTCCGACGCGTCGAACTGAACGTCGGCGAGTTTGGATTTATCGGCGGTGTAATAGACCTTCAGGGAGAATCCGCGCGTCGGATCGAATTTTTTCTGCCCGAGCGAGTAATAACCGCAGTGCAGATAAGGGGAGAAATTCCAGCTCGATCTCCAGAGATACAGAAATTTATCTCCGTTATTCGCATCCGTGCCTATCTCGGTGTTCGTGTTGGTCGTAAAGAACAATCCGCCGTGGGTATACTTAATCACAAGATTATTATTTCGATCCTGAGAGCCCTTCAACTGAAACTCGCCGGTACCGTAGTTCATATAAAAATCGCTGCCTTCGATCAGGCGGATATAATATAACCCGTCTATCTCGCGGTCGGCGATATTTGTCTGGGCGGTCATCGTCAGCACTTCCACACTCCCCTGATCCAAACCCTGATCGGGCAGGATAAAGTACTGCCTCTTTCGATACGAAAAGTCGATGATATCCAGCGTAGTCACGCTCTTATTCCCGACAAATTTCTTATACCCCTTACTGCTCTTCGTGAGACTGAGAATGGTTTGCAGGGTAAAATCGCTTTTTTCCAATACCACCTTAACCCCGTAACTGTCCTGACTGGAACCGCTATAGCTGATATAATGACTGCTCGCGGGGATTGTCAACGATATATTTCCCGCTTTGAGCTCGCGGAGGATACTGGTGTCGGTTTTCAGCGCCTTATAGGAGATTTCATAGACATTATCGGGGTTCATCGAATCCTGACTGATATTGACCTCGATTCTCTCGCCGAACTTACCGATTACATTCACGCGCATCGTCTGATTGATGGTAAATCCGGGGGATATCCCGGGAATGGGCAGCGAGAAATTCTCGTCCTTCGTCGTCCATCCGTAACCCATTTTCAGCTGAATCCACCCCTGAATGAGTATCTTGGTATCCCATTGCTCGAAGCCGATGGCAAGGTGACTGCTTTCTTCCTGAGTGAATTTTATCCCGCCGAATTTCTGCTTCGTGATATAACGGTCGAATGTCTCATCGGAGAAGCCTGTGAGCTCATCATCGGAGATAAGCCCGTCGCCATTCTGCCACTCCGCTTTTTTCTTCCACTTCGGGGTCGTATCTTCCTTCCATTCACCGATACTGACCCCCCACATGGACGCGGGCCATAGCAGTTCGACAAGGGAATTATTCAACTCTTCCCATGACAGTTCCCTGAAAAAATTATACAGCGAGGGATAGGAATCCGAGAACGAGTATTGCAGAAACACGTTGGTGGCGATATAATTCGTGACAACATTCGTTACAGGCTTGTTAAACACATCCAGCGTGATTTCATTACTGATAATTCTATTCGAAACGGTCACAAAATTGGAAATCGGGGTGTTGATGATGCTTGGCAGCGGCTTAATATTATAATTAGTAAAGATATAAGAGTTTGTCAGCATTTTGCCGTTTTCCGCGGCGTTGGTATAATAATTCGTATATACCCGAATATTGGTAATCAGATAGGGCAAAATTTCCGGGATCGCAGGGGTCAGATTAGTCATTTCATTAGTGGATAGAATATTTGTCGAAGGTATAACAACAATATTCGTATCTTGTGGAAAAACCATGGATAACGCAATAAATAAAGACGCAGTAGTTATATAAAAAGCGTGGATGACCTTGGTCAAGCTCAACTCCTTAGGCCTGAAAAAAGTACTTGTTAGAGTATATCACAGAATAAGAAATAAATAAAGCAGGGCGGTAGAAACCGCCCTGTTATTTTATACTTTTTTGCTCTCTTCTTCCGCTTTCATCTCTTCGGCTTGTTTCTTTGCCTTATCGTACTCGTATTCGGGCAGGAAATCATAATGGGAGATTTCCATTTCAAAACGTCCGCGGCCGCTCGTGATACTGTTCAGGATAGGAGAATAGACAAGCAATTCGCTATATGGGGCTTCCACGCTGATGACGGTCGTATCTTCGGAGATTTTCTCCATACCGTGAACCTTACCCCTGCGCGTCCCGATATCGTTCATCACAGCCCCGATATCGTCTTCGTTCACAAATACCTTCGCTCTCGCGATAGGTTCGAGTATCACGGGCTTCGCCGTCAGGAACGCTTCCTTCATCGCGTGAGACGCCGCGATCCTGAACGCCATATCAGACGAATCGACGTCATGGTAGGAACCGTCGAATAAGGTAACCTTTACGTCAACCAGGGGATATCCCGCGACAGGCCCCGTCTCGCAGGCTTCCATCGCGCCCCTTTCTACCGCGGGGAAATAGTTTTTAGGGACAGCTCCCCCGAACACATCCTCGGTAAACTGGAAGCCCTCGTCCCGGGCGAGCGGTTCGACGCGGAGATAAACTTCCCCGTACTGCCCATGCCCGCCGGACTGCTTTTTATGCTTATACTGTGCCTCGGTTTTCTGGCTGAGCGCTTCTTTATAGGCAACACGAGGCGGGCGTGTTTCAAAAATCAACCCGTGCTTGTGCTTGATAGTATCAAATATGATTCTCGCCTGGGTCTCGCCGATACACGAAACGACCATTTCCTTAGTGATATCGTTGAATTCTTTCTTGAAGGTTACATCTTCCTCGGAAACCGCCGCGAATACCTCAGAGAGTTTGTCCTCGGATTTCCGGTCGTTCGAATGGATAGCGACAAAGTAGGAAGATTTCGGGAGACGTACTTCCTCTAAAAGCAGCGTTTTATGGGGCTCGGAAACCGTATTCCCGGTATGCAGGGAATCGATTTTTGTAAATACGGCGATATCGCCCGCTTCCAGCTTCTCCGCTTCCTTGAACTGCTTCCCGTTAACCATAAAAAGATGAGCGACCTTTTCTTTGGTACGCGCGTTAACATTGATAATTTCATCGCCTGGCTTGATCACTCCAGAACGTATCCGGCAATAGGAAATCTTTCCGGCAAACGGATCGATGCGTGTCTTGAAAATAAATCCGCAGAACGGTTCGTTCATATCGGGATGCCGTTTTATCTGCTCGCCGGGATGATCCGGTGATTCTCCGATAATCTCACCGATATAGAGCGGAGACGGGAGGAACGATATGACCGTATCAAGCAGTGTCGGGATACCGAGGGTATTGATGGCAGACCCGCAGAGTATCGGGATAACCTTATTATTCATCGTGCAGCTTTTTAACCCGGTTTCCACTTCATCCGGCGATAGTTCTTCACCGTTCAGGTATTTCTCGATCAGGGTATCGTCGGTCTCGGCAACTGCGTCAAAAAGTATTTCCTTATACTGTGCTACTCTATCATTCATTTCAGGGGGTATCGGAGCTTCGGTAATTTTGCTTCCCTCGAAATAATAGGCTTTCATCTTCACCATGTCGACTATGCCCTTGAAGTCCTTTCCCGATCCGATAGGAAGCTGGATAGGTATAACCGGCTTGCGGAATTTTGCCTTCAACGAATCCGCCAATGTGAAAAATTCCGCGCCCTCGGCGTCCATTTTATTTATAAAAACAAGACGTGCGATTTTGTAATCGTCCGCGAAATGCCAGTCTTTCTCGGTATCAATGGTGATTCCCTCGGTAGCGCTGACGACGAATACGATGCCTTCCGTGACACGGAACGCGCTGCGGACGTCGCTGACTAAATCGGGGATACCGGGAGTATCCAGAATATTTACTTTAATGCCCTTCCATTCGGTATATGCAAGCGATGTACGAAGGGACATCTTCTTTGAAATTTCTTCCTCGTCAAAATCCATTACTGTGTTTCCGCGGTCGACGCTTCCCATTTCTTTGATAACGCCGGATGAGAACAGCATCGATTCGGCGAGCGTGGTCTTACCCACATTCGGCGCCCCGGAGATAGAAATATTACGGATCATTTTGGGTTCATAAATTTTACCCATAATTAGCCTCCCTATTTCAAAGTGTTTTTATCATATCACTAATTTCCTTTTTTGTGAAGTAATATTTTATTTGTTGACCCGTTTTTTTGTCCCTCATTATATTAATGTTTTGTATATGATAATATGCTGTTTTTTTTACAAATTTTTAAATTCACGATATACTCTTCATATTTCACGAGGCGTCTATGAAACCTGGGGTGGAAGCAACAATCAAGCGGATCGAGCGTTTCCTGAAATTTCGGCCCAGAACCGAAAAAGAAATCCGTTTCAAGCTGAAGGGACTGAAAGTACCCCAAAGCGATATTGACGAATCAATAATATTTCTGGATTCAGAGGGTTATATTAACGATACCGCATTCGGGTATGATTGGGCGGAAAGCAGGATACGTTCCAGAAAAATCGGCAGGAACAAGCTAAAAAATGAGTTGAAAATTAAAGGGATTTCCTCTGAAGTAATCGAAGATATCCTCCGCTCTGCTTATACCGAGAACGACGAGACTGAATTGGCGGTCGAGTTTATCGGGCGGAAATTTCGAAGCGGATACAGCAGGGACGATTTCCCGCGAATGAAGGCGATGCTTTCCCGTAACGGGTACTCATTTACTATCATCGATCAGGTCATCGGAAGATTAAAAACACTACTGGACGAGGGAGAACACTACGGAGAAGACAATGGAAGTTAGACTGGAGGGTCTTTGGGCTCTCGCGCTCGATGAAAATAATCTAGGTGAAAAAGAGGAGTGGTTTATCCCGGGTAATTATCCGCGGGAAACTGTCGATTACCGCTCTCCGGCATTCCTTTTCGACGTACCGTTTAAGGATAAAAAACGCGGATGGATTAAAAAGGATTTCGATTTCACGAAACACGCAAAAACCCTCGTCTATCTGATTTTTTTCGGCGTTGACGAATGCAAGGTATGGCTGAACGGAGAGTTCGCGGGACGTCTTTATAATACCGCGGGTAAGCAGGTGCTGGAAGTATCCAAACTGATTTCCGATAAAAACACCCTTGTACTCAAATTCGAACGCGTTCAGCCCGAAACATTAGGTATCTGGAAGTATGTGTACGTGATCGAGGACGCCCCTATTCCCGCGCTATCGAAAAAAATCATTAACCACACACCGAAATGGCTGGATCAGGTGGTCCTGTACAGCATATTCATCAGGAATTTTACCCCGGAGGGAACATTCAACGGGGTGACCGAGAAACTCCCCCAGCTAAAATCGATGGGAGTGAATACGATATGGCTTCTTCCGATCCATCCGGTTGGACTGAAGGAACGTAAGGGAACGCTGGGCTCCCCGTATGCGATCAAGGACTATTACGCGGTCAATCCCGAGTTCGGCACGAAGGAAGATTTTAAGCGGCTGGTGGATACCGCGCATTCGATGGATATCCGAGTTATCATCGATTTGGTAATCAATCATACGTCCCCCGATTCGGTAATGAAGGACGTCGATCCCAAATTCTATAAACACCATACCGAACAGCGGAATGTCGCTTGGGGATGGACCGACGTGCTGGAATTGGATTACAGCTATGCCCCGACGAGAAAATATATTACCGAGATGATGGAGTACTGGATCAGGGAGTTCAATATCGACGGCTACCGCTGCGATGTGGCGTTCCTGGTGCCGCTCGATTTCTGGCAGTCCGCTATTACGCGCATCCGTGCGCTGAAAAAGAATATCTTCATGCTTGCTGAAGCGGACAATCCCGAACTCTATCCCGTGGGATTCGACCTCACCTATGACTGGAACCTGATGCTTACCCTGCGGCGGATTAACCGAGGGTTCTATCCGTTTTATGAAATCCTCGAGTATGTCCAGACCCAGTATCAGTACTATCCCCAATACGCGCGCCGGATGATTTTCCTTGAAAACCACGATACTCCGCGCGCTACGGAAACATTTACGCCCGATTTTCTTGTACCCTTCAATGTACTGAAATTTATCCTGCCGGGTATCCCGCTGATATATAACGGCGAAGAAGCGGGTATAAAAAATACTCCCAGCCTTTTCGACCGCGACCCGATCGACTGGTCGACAAAGAACGCCGCTTTGCTGGAATTCTATAAGGAAATCATCAAGGTAAAAAAATCTTACCCCAGCCTGAACTACCATTTCGCGGACGGGTTTGATTTTTCATACGACCACTCCAGCGTAAAAATCCACCGTTTCGATTCGGAGAAATTTCTCGAGATCGTTTTTGAAAATCCCGCTCTGAATTCGTTTTTCGTTTCTAACGGGAAGATTCGGAAAACGTTCCAGAATATTTTATAAACTAAGCCCCTGCCGAATTATCGGTATTTCCCGATAACTTTACTTTTAACAGTTTATTCATTATAATCTTAGCCTGAATTTTTAAAAACCGGAGCGATGGCAATGGATGAGCAAAAGCGGAAAGAGTTCGAAAAAGAACTGACCACCCTTCGCAGGGATATACTTCTCATGCTCTATGAGGCAAAAAGCGGCCATCCGGGCGGCTCCCTCTCCGCGATAGACGTCATCGCATACTTGTTCCTGAACGTGATGAAATACGACCCCGCGAACCCGATGTGGGATGAGCGCGACCGTTTCATACTCTCGAAAGGTCACGCCGCTCCCGCGTTATATGTCATCCTCGCCCGTGTAGGCTACTTCTCCCCGAAACTGCTGAAAACCCTGCGCAAGCTCGGCAGCCCGTTACAGGGTCACCCTGACAGCCGCAAGCTGCCCGGCGTGGAATCATCCACCGGATCGCTCGGTCAGGGTATTTCCATAGCGGGTGGTATCGCGCTCGCGGGTAAAACGGATAACAAGCCGTATAACGTATATACTATGCTCGGCGACGGAGAAATCCAGGAGGGGCAGGTCTGGGAAGCGATGATGGCGGCCGCCCAGTTCAAGCTCGACAACTTCTGCGTCATTATCGATAATAACGGTCTCCAGATCGACGGGCCGGTTTCGCTCGTGATGAACGTCGACCCTATCGCCGATAAGCTACGCGCGTTCAATTTCGCTACTATGGAAATAGACGGGCATAACCCCGACGAGATAGAAAAAGCGATGGAGTTCTTCAAATCCAATAAAGGAAAAGGCGTACCTACCGGAATAGTGTCGCATACCATCAAAGGAAAATGCATCTCGTTCATGGAGAATAAGGCTTCATGGCACGGCGTCGCGCCCACGCTGGAAGAACTCGAAAAAGCGCTGGACGAGCTCGGGTGTATCGAATCATTGGAGGATTGGCTTTCGGAGGGAATCGCATGGGAAAGGTAGAAAAGAGACCGGAGATGCAGGCCACGCGCGATGCATACGGGAAAACATTAGTCGAACTGGGCACTGAAAATCATAATATAGTGGTCATGGACGCCGACCTTTCCGCTTCCACCCGCACGGAACTTTTCGCGAAAAAATTCCCGGAACGTTTCTTCAATATGGGTATTGCGGAAGCGAATATGATCGGATACGCGGCGGGTATGGCGTTGAGCGGCAAGATCGTCTTCGTCAGCACGTTCGCCATTTTCGCGACGCTTCGCCCGTTCGAGCAGATTCGTAACGCGGTCGCCGCGCAGAACCTGAACGTGAAAATCGCCGCTACCCACGCGGGTATCTCGGTCGGCGAGGACGGACTATCCCACCAGGCTATCGAGGATGTGGCAATCCTCCGCTCGCTCCCGAATATGCATATTTTCGTTCCGTCCGACGCAGTATCGGCGGTGAAGATCGTCAAGGAGGCCGCGCGTATCAACGGGCCGGTCTATATCCGCATGAGCCGCCCGAAAACTCCCGTTATCTACGATGAGACTTACGAGTTTAACGCCGGGCAGGCGAATATCCTGATCGACGCGCCCGAAGCGCGGGTCGCGATGTTCGCGACAGGAAACATGGTCTACGAAGCTCTGGTATGCGGGAAAAAGCTCCAGAGCGAAGGGATACCGGTAATTGTAGTCGATGTGACATCCATCAAGCCTATCAATAAAGAACTGATTGTTTCCATCGCGAAACGCACCCGTCTCGTAGTCACCCTTGAGGAACATACTATCATCGGGGGCTTGGGAGGCGCGGTCTGCGAAATCCTGAGCGAGGAATACCCGTCCAGAGTGATGCGAATCGGTATCAACG